>DATBNA010000025.1:0-1505 GCA_036554545.1 Hyphomonadaceae bacterium | reverse complement strand
AGCGCGTTTCCCCGGGCGGGAGCGGCGCTGTGCGGTTTCGCTGTGTTCGGCGACGCGCCGGGCCGGCCACATGAATCGGTGTCCGGAAGAAATTCCAGTACCGATAACCCCGAGAGACTACCCCCGGCCCGCAAGGTCCGGGGGTCGTTTTTTCTGCGGCGCGTAGGATAAGCTGGGCCGCTACCAGGGAGTCCTCATGAGCTTGATCGGGCAGGTCGACGCCGCGGCTGCGGGTATGAGCGCGGAACGGCTGAAGCGCATCCCGGCCTATTTCGAGAGTTACATCCAGAAGAAGAAGCTGCCGTGCTGTGCGGCGCTGGTGGCGCGTGGCGGGCAGGTGGCGCACCTGTCGTTCCAGGGTTCGACCGAGATGGGCGGCGGCAAGCCCATTGGCGAGGACACAATCTACCGGATCTACTCGATGACGAAGCCGGTGACGTCTGTCGCCGCCATGATGCTGTTCGAAGAAGGTGCGCTGCGGCTCGACCATGAGGTGCATCGCTATATCCCTGAGTTCCAGGACGTGATGGTGCTCGATGGCGGCACGGTGGATGCGCCCAAGCTGCGCAAGCCCGACCGGCCGATAATGGTGAGGGATCTGTTCCTCCACACCTCGGGCCTGACCTACTCCTTCCTGCAGCAGGGCGCGGCGGACGAGATCTATCGCAAGCGCAAGATCGAACACATCGGCTGGCAGGGCGACCTGAAGTCCTTCTGCAGCGCGCTGGCGCAGGCGCCGCTGGCCTTTTCGCCAGGTGAGAAGTGGAACTACTCGAACTCGACCGACGTGCTCGGCCGCGTGGTCGAGGTCGCGTCGGGCATGAGTCTGGATGAATTCTTCCAGAAGCGCATCTTCGGGCCGCTGGGACTGAAGGACACATTCTTCTCGGTGCCGGAGGGCAAGATCGAACGGCTGATGGCCTGCTATTCGCGCAACCCCAACACCGGCCTCATCACGCAGTCCGACCCGGGCGGCAAGGCGAGCTCCTATGCGAAGGCGCCGAATGTCCTGTCGGGCGGCGGCGGTCTTGCTTCGACCATCGGGGACTATTTCCGTTTCTGCCTGATGCTGGCCAATGGCGGCGAGCTGGATGGCGTTCGTATCCTCTCGCCCAAGACGCTCGAGTTCATGACCATGAACCACCTTCCGGGCGGCAAGACGCTGAAGGAGATGGGCGACAGGACCTTTTCAGAATCGCGCATGGACGGTTCGGGCTTCGGGCTCGGCTGGGCGGTGACCACGGACGTTGTGGCGACGACGCAGCCGGGATCGGTGGGGACATTCTCCTGGGGCGGCATGGCGTCGACCTTCTTCTGGATCGACCCGGTCGAGGATCTGATCGCGATCCAGATGACGCAGCTGATGCCGTCGGGCGCATATCCGATCCGGCCGCAGCTGCAGCAACTCGTCTACGCGGCGATAGAGGAATAGCGATTTCGCTCGTTCGGGGTGGGAGTTTCTTGAAACTCGGGCGGCGATTACGATTGCTTCTACTACTATGCTT
>DATBNA010000626.1:0-2610 GCA_036554545.1 Hyphomonadaceae bacterium | reverse complement strand
CCGACACATCGGCGAGCCGCGCTAGCCTAAGACTAAGCATACGATGCCGTCGTTTGCGCAGCGGCAATCATGCCGAAGAGTTCGCCGCTCACCTTGATGCGGCGCCGCTGGGTGGCGTGATCGACATGGATCAGGCCAAAGCGCTGGCCGTAGCCGTGTGCCCACTCGAAATTGTCCATCAGCGTCCAGGCAAAATAGCCTTTCAGCGGAATGCCCGCCCGGAGGGCGCGACCGGCTTGTTCGAGATGTGCGACGAGATATTCGGCGCGCTCGAGGTCGAGAATGCTGCCGTCCGGCTCGATCACGTCGACGAAGGCGGCGCCGTTCTCGGTGATGTGCAACGCCGGCGGCGCATAGTTTCGATGCACGTAGGCCAGAATGTCATGGAGCGACGACGGATACACCTCCCAGCCGATGCCGGTGTAGAGGCCCGGCGGCTCCACGCGCCTGAAGCTCACAGGCGGGCAGTCGTCGCCGTCGGCGATCACCGACCGGCGGTAGACATTGATTCCGAGATAGTCCAACGGCGCTAGGGCGAGATCGCCGCCCTGGACCCTTGGCGCCAGTCCGCCGTAGAGGCGCAGCATGTCCTCCGGATACGCGCCGCGGAACAACGGATCGAGATACCAGCGGTTCTGCAGGCCATCGAACCGATGCGCCGCGGCGACATCCTCGGGCCGCTCGCTCGCCGGGGTGGCGGTGTTGAGGTCGAGGACGATGCCGACCTGCGCCTGCGGGACATTGCGACGAATGACGGGGACTGCCCGGCCGTGCGCCAGCAGCACATGGTGGCCGGCGGCCAGCGCACCCTCGACCCCGAGCTTGAGGCCAGGGGCGTCTTCGCCGAACGCATAGCCCGACCAGGTGAAGGTCCAGGGCTCGTTGAAGGTCGCCCAATGGCGCACGCGGTCGCCGAGGCGGCGCGTCACTGCATCGACATAGGCGACGTAGTCGTCGGCGATACCACGACGCAGCCAGCCGCCGCCATGGTCCTGGAGCGCCTGCGGCAGGTCCCAATGGTAGAGCGTGGCGAAGGGCTCGAGGCCGCGCTCCAGCAGCGCGTCGACGAGACGATCGTAGAACGCCAGGCCCGCTTCATGCACCGCACCTCGACCTTGCGGCATGACGCGCGGCCAGGCGATCGAGAAGCGGTAGGCATTCACGCCCAGCCGCCGCATCAACTCCACGTCATCCGGCCAGCGATGATAGTGGTCGCAAGCAACATCGCCCGTGTCGCCGTTGCGGATGGCGCCCGGCGTATGCGAGAAGCGGTCCCAGATGCTCTCGCCGCGGCCGTTCTCCCGCACGGCGCCCTCGATCTGGTAAGAAGCAGTGGCCGTGCCCAGCAGCATGCCGGGAGGAAAGCAGAGCGCACTCGCCCGCGCCCGCAGCCGTTCCAGCGCCTCAATGCGATCGGGCTTCATACCGCCGCTCGACCCATTTCAGCATGCTGGCCGCCGACAGCGTCAGCACGATGTAGAGGATCGCCACCGTATTGTAGGGCGGAAACACCAGGAAGTAGGCCGACTGGAACTCACGCATGCGCTGCAGCATGTCGCGCACCGACAGGATCGACAGCAGCGAGGTGTCCTTGAGGATCGCGATGAATTCGTTGGCGAGCGGCGGAATGACGATGCGGAGAGCCTGGGGAAGCACCACCAGGCGTGCGACCTGCCAGTTCCTCAAGCCGAGGCTGCGGGCCGCCTCCAGCTGGCCGCGTGGCACGGCCTCGATGCCCGCACGGAAGATCTCGGCCAGATAGGCGGAATAGCCCAACGCCAGGGCGATGATGCCGCGCGTCATGTTCGGCAGGTTGATGCCTTCGCTGGTCGCATCCTTGACGGCGCCGCTGAGCGGGAATCCGACATAGAGGATGATGACGAGCATCGGAATGCCGCGCGCCACGTCGATGAAGAACTCCGAGCCGACGGCGAGCGGATGACGGCCGTGGATGAAAGCGCCGAAGGTGAGGATCGCCAGGAAGACGCCCAAGATAGCGAGGGAAAAGCCGGGCAGCTTGTATCGGTCCGGCAGGAAGGCGACGCGCCAGACGACCGGCGCATCGGCGGGCGCCAGCGCCAGCGGAACGAACGCCGCCGAGACGCGCTCCCGCGCGACCAGCGCCTGCAGAGCCTCGTCGACCGTCGCCGTGCTGCGCGTCTTCACGGTCTTGCCGTCGCCGCCCTCGTATTCGCCGAAGCGGACGGCATCGACCAGAGTCTGCGGGGTGCCCTTGACGATGGCCACATCCTTCTCGAAGGAGCCGACCAGGACGAAGGTCTCGTGCGGCTGCAGGAAGAAGAACATGGACGCGGCGACGAGCGTCAGGCTCGCGCCGGCGTGCAGCGCCAGGGTCCATCGCTTCGGCCGCAGCAATCGAAGGCCGGCCCAAACGAGTCCGAGGACGGCGGCACCGGCATAGGCAAACACGCCGGCGCGCAGGGTGACCATCAGACCCGAAGCGAAGCCGGCGTGGGCGATCAGCAGGAGATAGCCCAGCCCCGCCAGATTGAGAACCGCGAGGGCGCCGAAGGCGAAGCTCGCCCGGCGGCGGTCGCGGGGAGCAGGGCCGGCGAGAAGGCCCGCTGCGACGAGGACGCCGGACAGCAC
>DATBNA010000583.1:0-2678 GCA_036554545.1 Hyphomonadaceae bacterium | reverse complement strand
TCGGCATCATCGCCAACAACGGGCCGATTGATCCGGATGGCGCAACCAAGTGCGCGCAGTTCCTGCAACTTATGGATCAGGCAGGAACGCCTGCGGTCTTCCTGCAGAACACGACCGGCTATCTGGTCGGCAAGCAGTATGAACAGGGCGGCATGATCAAGCATGGATCGAAAATGATCCAGGCGGTCACCAACATCTCCGTGCCGCGCATCACTTTCATGATCGGCGCCAGCTATGGCGCAGGCAATTACGGCATGTGTGGGCGCGGATACGACCCGGACTTTGTCTACACCTGGCCCAACGCCTCGACCGGCGTGATGGGCGGCGAACAGGCGGCGATGGTGATGTCCATTGTGGCGGAGGGACAGGCCAAGGCTGCAGGCGTCGAGCCGGACCGGGCGGCGCTGAGGAAACAGGAAGAGCGGCTGACGCAGATGTTCAACAGCCAGGCCAACGCCTTTTATTGCTCAGGCCACATGATGGACGATGGCATGATCGATCCACGCGAGACGCGGAAGACGCTGGGCTTCCTGCTGGCGACCGTGTGGGAGAGCCGCGCGCGAAGGGTGCGGCCGAACAGCTTTGGCGTGGGGCGGATGTGATGACGGCGCTGCCCGCAACGACGGCAATCGAACTGCAGCTCAAATCCGGCTGGCTCACCATCTGGTTCAACCAGCCTGACAACCGTAATGCGCTGAGCCAGGAGCTGACCAGCGATCTGGTCGCGACGCTGAACGCCGTGCGGGACGACCGGGAGGTACGCGGCATCACTCTGCGGGGACGCGGCGGGATCTTCTGCTCGGGCGCAGACCTGAAAGCGTTCCGTTCCGGGCATCAGGGCGGCGCAGGTGGAACGCGCGAGGCAGTGATCGAGCAGTCGACGCGTGGCGCCGGAATGTTCGATCTGGTCAACACCATGCCGCAGGTGGTGATCGCCATTGTCGAAGGCGCGGCGATGGCTGGCGGCTTCGGACTCGCCTGCTGCTGCGATGTCGTGATCTGCGACGCGAACGCGAAGTTCGCGATGACAGAAACAGCGATCGGCCTGTCGCCAGCGCAGATATCGCCGTTTGTCGTCCAGAAGCTGGGCTATGCGACAGCGCGGCGGCTGATGCTGACGGCGGCGCGGTTTGAGGGGCGTGAGGCGGGTACGTTGGGCTTTGCAGATTTTGTTGCAGAGGGGACCGACGCGCTCGAAGCCATCGAGACGAAGATCAAGGCGCAGGTGCTGAAGTGCGCGCCGGGCGCGGTGGCGGACACCAAGGCGCTGATCCTCGCCCTGCCCCGGCTGGACCGCGCGCAGACGGTGCAGGCGGCTGCCGAGAACTTTGCGGGGCGAATGCTCAGCGATGAAGCAAGGGAAGGCGTCGCCTCGTTCGTTGAAAAGCGCAAGCCGCGCTGGGCGGTCGATCCGTGAAGGGCGATGTTTCAACCCTGCTGGTCGCCAATCGCGGCGAGATCGCGCTCCGGATCATGCGGACGGCGCGGCGCATGGGGCTGCGTACGGTTGCGGTCTATTCGGACGCGGACGCCAATGCTCCGCATGTGAAGTTTGCAGACGATGCCGTGAGGATCGGGCCAGGCCCGGTTGGCGAGTCCTATCTCTCGATTGAGAACATCATCGCAGCGGCGAAGTCTTCCGGCGCGACGGCCATTCATCCTGGCTATGGCTTCCTGTCCGAGAATGCAAAGTTCGCGAAGGCGGTCGAAAAGGCCGGGCTCACCTTTGTCGGGCCGCCGCCTGCCGCCATCGACGCCATGGGCGACAAGGCGCGCGCCAAACGGAAGATGATCGAATCCGGCGTGCCGTGCGTGCCGGGCTATGAAGGCGAGGATCAGTCCGCGAAGGCTTTCGCCAATGCCGCCGCCAAAGTCGGCTATCCGGTGATGATCAAGGCGGCGGCCGGAGGCGGCGGCCGTGGCATGCGTATCGTCGAAAAGGCAGGCGATCTCGAAACAGCGCTCAAGACAGCCCGCTCGGAAGCGCAGAACGCCTTCGGCAATGGCGACCTTATCCTCGAGAAGGCGATCGTCCGGCCGAGGCATGTCGAAATCCAGGTGTTTGCGGACAGCCATGGCGCCGTGATTCATCTTGGCGAGCGCGATTGCTCGGTCCAGCGCCGGCACCAAAAGGTGATCGAGGAAGCGCCGTGCCCGGTCATGACGCCCGATCTGCGGGAGCGGATGGGAGCAGCGGCTGTCGAAGCGGCGCGCGCCGTCGACTATGTCGGCGCCGGGACGGTGGAATTCCTGCTCGACGAGTCAGACGCGTTCTACTTCCTCGAGATGAACACCCGCCTGCAGGTCGAGCATCCCGTGACCGAAATGGTCACCGGCATCGATCTTGTCGCACTGCAGTTGCGCGTCGCGCGCGGTGAAGCGCTGGGCATTGCCCAGCACGATGTCACGCTGAACGGCCACGCCATCGAGGTGCGGCTCTATGCTGAAGACCCGGAAGCCGGCTTCCTTCCCAGCTCCGGCCATGTTCACCTATTCCACGCGCCAACTGACGAAGGCGTTCGCGTCGATGCCGGTGTGGAGACCGCGGGGGATGTATCGGCTTTCTACGACCCCATGCTTGCCAAGATCGTCGCCCACGGCGCTACGCGGGATGAAGCGCGGCGGCGACTGATATCCGCGCTTTCTTCCACCGCTGTTTTCGGGCCGCGCACCAACCG
>DATBNA010000511.1:0-6992 GCA_036554545.1 Hyphomonadaceae bacterium | reverse complement strand
CGAAGGCGCTGGATGATCGCATCCGCGGACTCGAGCAGCGCGCGGCCACTGTCCTGTCAGAGGCAGCTTCGCGCATCGAGGCGATCTCGCGCCGGGTAGACGAAACAGGCTGATCAGACGACTTGTCCGGCCGCCCAGCCCGAACTCCACGCCCACTGGAAATTGTGGCCGCCCAGCCAGCCAGTGACGTCGACGCATTCGCCGATGAAGTAGAGGCCGGGGACGGACTTCGCCTCCATGGTCCGCGAAGAGAGGGCGTCGGTGTCGACACCGCCCAGCGTCACCTCGGCGGTGCGCCAGCCTTCCGTTCCATCCGGCTTCAACCGCCATGCATTCACCGCGCTGGCGACATCACGCAGCTTTGTGTCTGAAAGATCGGCAAGCCGTGAGCTGCCGTGTGTACGCGCAGCGATCTGTTCGGCGAGGCGTTTCGGCAGGATGTGCGACAGCGCATTGTCGAGCTGCAGCTTCGGGCGTTCCGTCCGTTCCCTGCGCAGTTCGGCGAAGACGTCGTGGCCGGGAGCGAGGTCGATGACGATCTCGTCGCCTTCGCGCCAGTAGGATGAGATCTGCAGGATCGCGGGCCCCGAGACGCCGCGATGGGTGAAGAGAAAGCCGCCGGCGAAGGCTGTCTTGCCGTGCGTGACGCGCGATTCGAGGGACACGCCGGCGAGTTCCGCGATTGGCTTCAGTTTCTGCTCATGGAAGGTGAAGGGGACGAGGGCAGGGCGTGGGTCGATGACGCCAATCCCGAACTGGCGGGCGATGGCGTAGGCGTAGCCGGTCGCGCCCATTTTCGGGATCGACTTGCCGCCTGTTGCAATCACCAGTGAGGCGCAAGCGATGGCGCCGCTCGAGGTTTCCACGGTGAAGCCCTCCGCGGTTCTATTGACGGCGCCCGGCTCGACACCCAGCGCGAGTTCGCCGCCGGCTGCGCGAAGGTCGTCGAGCAGCATATCGATGATCTCGCGGGCGGAGGTGTCGCAGAAGAGCTGGCCAAGTTCTTTTTCATGCCAGGCGATGCCGCGCGCTTCGACGCGCGCCAGGAAGTCCCTGGCTGTGAAACGCGTCAGGGCCGAGACACAGAAGTCAGGGTTCTTCGACAGGAACTGCTTCGGAGTGGCGCTGATGTTGGTGAAGTTGCAGCGACCGCCGCCGGATATGCGGATCTTTTCGGCGGGCCTTGCGGCGTGATCGAGAACGAGTGTCTTGCGGCCGCGGCGCGCAGCCTCGATCCCGCACATCAGGCCAGCGGCGCCTGCGCCCAGAACAAGGACGTCGCAACGGCGGGTTTCCGGTGAGCTCATGCGCTGGCGTCTACAGGGACGTGGCCGGTATCGCCAAGCCCTACTTCAGGCGGCTCACCTGTTGAGCGATGAATTCCGAATAGAGCGCTTCGGCTTTTGCCGACGCTTCTGCGTCGTAGACGAAGGCGGAGCCGGCGGACTGCGATTCCTCGTCGAAAGCGTGCGTCATGCCGGGGTAGGTTGTGGTCTCGACGCTCGTCATTCCCGGCCGGCCGGCCTCAACGGTTTTCGCGCACACCTCCGGCTTTCCGATAGTGTCGCGTTCGGCCAGGACGAACAGGATCGGCCCTTTGAAATCCCAGGGCCGTTTTCCGGCGTGGTTGAGTATGCCGCAATAGGGATAGAAGAGCGTCACCGCATCTGGCGACAGCGCGCGTCTCGTTTCTCCGACCTGGAGGTTGCCTAGCTTCGTGGCGTCCGGCCCCTCGCGCAACAGTTCCATGATGGCCCAGGCGCCGTGGCTCCAGCCCGAAAGAATGACGCCGGTGAAGTTCGTCTTCCAGTGCGACGCCGCGAGCGCCTCGCCGGCAAGCGCATCGCCCGAGCGCGCCTTGCCGCGCAGCTGCATGCCGGTGCAGACGGTCTTCACGGCGGCATCGAAATCGATGCCGCGCGGCTGGAAGCTGTCGACGATGATGGCGTAGGCGCCGGAGCGTGCGGCGGCCTTGGCATACTTTTCCATGTTGGGGTTGGTCTTGCCGTCCGATCCGATCAGACCGCCGCAGCCGGACATCAGGATGACCAGCGGCGCCGGGCCAGGAGAGGCAGGCGCGAAGTACTGAGCCTTCGGCGCCAGCAGGTCTGTCCGTTCCTGCATTGTAGGATAGGTCTGGCACGCCGCTGCAAACAGGGCCCCGACAATCGCCGCCATGCGCGCGAGCCGCATCAGAATCTCCTGCCGAAATAGAGATAGAAACTTTCCCGTCCCGCCTCGCCGATGCCTACAGCGAGATAAGCAGGACCGAGCACGGTGTCGACGGCGCCCCAGAGGCTGCCGGCGTAGAAATCGTCGTTGAAGGCGATGCCGCCGAGATCGAAGTCAACCTCCGCGCCTTCAAGCGTAGCCCCGAGATAGACCGGCAGGCCGAACGACTGCTCGATTTCGGCGCCGAGGCGCATGAAGCCTTCGAGGCGCAGCAGGCTGTACCGGGTGGCCGGGACCGAGTTGTCTTCGAAGCCAGACAGGCGCTTGAAGCCGCCGAGCGTAAAGACCGGCAGGCCAGCCGTATCCTGATCGAGAAAGCCGCCTTCATAGCGGATAAACGTACCGAAGTTTCCGATCGTCTGCGCGCTGGCGAGGGACATCAGGCCGGTCGTCGCATTCGAGCCCTCCGACATCTCGTGATACTGACTGAGGACAAGGTTCGCGGCCTGGCCTTCGGTCGGGAAACTGGGCGAGTTGAACGTATCGGCCGCAAAGCGTCCGGTTGCGCCTACATAGTCGCCGGACTGCGCGCCAAGGCCGAACGTGTCGCCAACACGCACGTCGCTGTTAAGCGTCACCACAAAAGCGCCGATCGAAGCCAGACCCCACTGGGCCAGTTCGCGGCCGAGGTTGAGCCGCAGCGCCGCGCTTTCATCGCGCCGTTCTGCGATGCGTACTTCGTCGATGTTCACAGGGACCGTGCGGCGCGCATAGTTGAAGCCGGTCTCCACATAGAAGCGTCCGAGATCGCCAAACGGCTGGACCCACTCAAGATCGAGTTCGAGATTGGTGCCGACTTCCGTCGTGACGTTGAGTTCGCCAGCATACCGATTGAGCGGCTTGATGGTCCAACGGCCCAGCAGGCCATAGTAGGCATCGCCATCGAGTGTGGTCGAAAGCTTGAGGCCGAGCTGGAGGTGCTGATTGCCGGCGCGGGGCGTTGCGACGATGTCGATGGAACTCCCCCCGGTCCCGGGAATCAGCGTGTAGTCGACCGCATCGAAGACATCCAGCGTTGCGATATTGTCCAGACCATCGTGGATGTCCTTCCGCGAAACTGTCTCGCCTTCCTTGATGCCCAGACGCCTGCGGATGAGGTCCGGGCTGATGTTCTGCGAGCCGGACACGGAAACCGAGGCGACAACGATCTGCTCCGGCGGTTTCACGCGCTGCACGCGCGACGGCGCAGCCTCCGCTGCGATCGTCGTCAGCCTTTCGGTCTGGGCTCTGGCCGCCTCGTAGCCCTGCTCGAAACCCTGGTCGAGCTTGTCGAATCCGGCTGTGGAAATGCCGGTCATGTCCGGCATGATGTGAACGTCGCCCGGACGAAGTTGTTTGATCTGCTGCTGATGGTTTGCCCAGACCTGAATTCCCACCAGCTGCATCACCGTGTCGATTACCGTCGGTGTGCGATTGGAGAAGTCGACAGGCGGAAGCGTGGTGTCGACAACGATAATGATGTCGGCGCCCATTTCGCGCGCGAGGTCGATTGGAATCTGTTTCGACATGCCGCCGTCGATCAGGACCCTGCCTTCAATGCGCTGGCTGGGATAGAGGCCCGGTACGGCCATGCTGGCGAGCGCCGCGTCGACCAGATCTCCCCTAGCCAGCGTGACGGACTCGCCCGTGCTGAGGTCCGTCGCCGTAGCGCGATAGGGGATCGGCAGCTGGTCGAAGTCCGCTTCATGCGCCACGTGCTCGGTCTGCTGGCGGACATAGCGGCGCATCCCGCGCAGCGAGGTGAGGCCGGATGGAAGCGTGACGCCGTCCTTGCCGAGCCCGATGACGTAGTCGGAGAAGAAGTCGCGTTCGTCCTCCTTCTTCCGGAACCCCTGCTCGCGGTAGGGCAGGCGGCCGGTCGAGATCGAACCCCAGTCGGCATTGACGAAGATGTCTTTCAATTGGTCGGCGTCATGACCGGACGCGTAGAGCGCGCCGACGACCGCGCCCATGCTGGTGCCGACGATGCAGTGAACGGGAACATTCAGTTCTTCGAGCGCCTTGATGGCGCCGACCTGGCTTGCGGCAAGCGCCCCTCCGCCAGAAAGCACAAGAGCCACGGTCGGGCGTCCTGAACCGTCGTTGTTGCAGGCAAGCGCCTCGGCGGCGAACAGCGCCGCGAAGGTCGAAAGGGCAAGGAGACGCCGGGCGACCCGGCTGGGTCGCGATCTCAAGGCGCGGAAGCTTTCACGCTGATGTTGGCGCGACGGCGCATCGGGGCTTCGATACCGTTGACGACGGCGCCGCGCTCTCCGACGGCGACAAGCTCGAACTGCGACCTGGGCCAGCCGCCGGCTTCAAGCGCATCGGCGATCGAGCGTGTGCGTTTCTCCGAGACTTCGATGTTCGCCTGCTCATCGCCTGTCGCGTCGGCAAGCCCGACAATGCGGACATGCTCGATCCTGCATCCGGCCAACGATCCCTGCGCCCGCGTAAGCACTTCCTTCGAGAATGAGTTGAGCTCGTACTCCCACTGGTTGAAGTAGATATCGATGCTGCCGTCCCGGCAGTTCGGTGCGTTCCCCGGAGAAAGCGTGGCTGCCGATCCGACCGGTGGCGGCGTGGCGTCCGGTCTTCCGGCCGGGCTGGCGCACGCAGAAATCAGCGCCGCGCTGGCTATCGCGGCGGGGAGCGTATGCGGCTTCATCAATGCCTCGCACAGCAGGGGCACGGGCGAAGCGTGATCTTCGGCAGGCGTTTGCGGCGCCGGGTGAAACCCGTGTGGGGCGGCGTCAGAACCCTAGACGGCGCAAGTGTCCAGCACAGGCGTCATCATCCTGTCGCAGATGGGTTTTGGCGCTTCTGATTTCCGGCCGGGATCGGGCGCAACCCCAACTCACCAGCGGAGCGCGAACTTTCCGGCAAGCGCACCCAGCGCGGCGCAGGCGAGGATCGCAACGGGGTACCAGGTTGCGACGAACGCCGCGGAGTCGACAGGGCAGGTAAGCGCATAGGCCATAGCAGCGAGCGCGCCCGAAAGGGCGCCAGCCGTCATGCCGGCGAGCACAGGTTGCGTCGGCGCCTGCTTGCGAAGCCAGAAGAAGAGCGCGGCAGCGGACGGCGCCGCCAGTGTGGGGATCACGATCGCGCAGATCGGAAAGCCGCCGCCGGTAAAGGCGCGCACGCGCTCGCCATCCGCCATGCTGGCCAGTGATCCCCCCACTGTCATGGCGCAGCCTACCAGAAGAACGCCGAGCAAAGGCAGCCATCCGCCTGTAGTTTGTCCGGGCTTCGACAGCCGCAACAGAAGAGGCGCTGTGGCCAGTGCGAAGAGGAGCGACAGGCCCGCTTTGGCGGCGACCCATGGCGCGCCGGCTACGAAATCAGGCCTTGCGCCGGCGATGATGAGAATGGCCAGCACCGAATAGGCCAGCGCCGCGACCAGCGAAATCGCCAGCCAGGCCGCCGCCGGCGGACCCGGCGCCTTCGGATTGCGTGCAAGCGTCTGGATGAGCGCGTCGGTTTCCATCAGCCTTCTCCATCCTTGACGATGCGCGACAGCTTCTTCAGTCCGCGATGGACCGAGACCTTCACGTCGGCTTCGCTGATTCCGGCTTTGCTTGCCGCTTCGCGCACGGAAAGTTCCTCAAGCTTCACCAGCCGGATGGTCTCGCGCTGCTTTTCCGGCAGATGGTTCAGCAGCGTGTCGATGTCGCCTGATGCGGTGCCGTCCCCTTCATCGGTGAACAACGACGTCTCATCCTCGATCGACGCCATCACGCCGCGACGCTTGCTCCGGCGCAGATGGTCGATCAACTTGTACTGCGCGATGGCGTAGACCCAGGCCGTGAGTCTCTGTGAAGCGTCGAACGTGGCGCGTTTGGTGTGGAGTGCTAGCAGTACGTCCTGCACAAGGTCCTCGGCTTCATGCGGTTGCTGGAAGAGCTTTCGGCGGAAATAGCGCCGCAGCGCTTCAGCCAGGTGCTTCAGCAGCGTGGTATAGGCGCCGGAATCGCCGGCGAGGCTGCGAACCATCAGTGCGTGCAGGGCGGTCTCTTCCATCCAGCCTGCGATCCCATTCCAGCCCGCAATCCAATGGCCTTCAGCGCCATTCGCGCGGGCCGAAACCTCGGTTACAGGTCATCTGCGAAAAAAGCCGGCCGGCGGAGCGTAACCCTTTCTGTGCAGGCGGCGAAGTCCCGCATGACGCCCGATCACACGCAGGGAGTGTTTGAGAATTGACGCCATGGGGCGGGCGAGAGTGGTGCTGCCTACGTGACTTGAACACGTGACCCCCGCATTACGAATGCGGTGCTCTACCAGCTGAGCTAAGGCAGCGTCCGGCGTTTCGACCAGAGGCGGGCGCTATAACCCGGGGAGGCAGGAAAAGGCAAGGTTCGGCCGCCGCAGGCGCTGCGGCGGCCGGTTATGCTTGTGATCAGCCGGGTTTCCGAAAGCGCAGCGTGTGGCGGTCGCTTTCGCCGATCGCCTTGTACTTCTCCGGGTTGAAATCAGCCGGAGTGGCGACGCCGTTCTGCGAAGTGCGTGAGTTGGGCGGCAAGGTCCAGACGCCGAAGGGGTGGTCCTTGGTGTCTTTCGGGTTGGCGTTGACGTCGGATTCGGCTTCCAGCACGAGCCCGGCCTTCTTCGCCGCCTCTACGATGGTGGCCTTGGAGACATAGCCGTCGCTCGCCTTGCGATTGCCCTGGACGGTTTCGGGCCGCGGATCGGCGCGGTGTTCCTCGACGCCGAGAACGCCGCCTGGCTTCAGGGCCGCTGCGAAGTCCGCCATCGCCTTGTCGACCATGCCTTCCTGCCAC
>DATBNA010000506.1:0-6716 GCA_036554545.1 Hyphomonadaceae bacterium | reverse complement strand
TCGCGCCTCACGCCCGAGGAATTCAAGTCGCTGCAGGAAGCCGCGAAGCTCGCCAACCTGCCGATCGACATGCTCGCCATCGCGCGGCCCTGGTTCGCCGCCGTCGGGATCTCGACCTCTTCCATCACCCGCGCGGGCTACGATCCAAAATCCGGCGTGGAGGAAAAGCTGAAGGCGGCTTTCGGCGAGCGCAACATCAAGGCAAGGGGCCTCGAAACCGTGGAGCAGCAGATGAAGGTCTTCACCTCGATGGATGAGAACGAAGAAATGGCCTTCCTCCGCTCGGCGCTGAAAGACTACGACCAGGCTCCCCTCGAACTCGACAGGATGGTGGCCGACTGGTCCAGCGGCGACCTCACCGATCTCGGCAAGATGATGGTCGACGAGGTGAAGGCGGTCTCGCCCGCGCTATATGACGAGCTGCTGACCAAGCGCAACACCAACTGGGCCCTGCAGATCGAAGCGATGCTCAATGGCTCGGGCACGACCTTCATTGCTGTCGGCGCCGGGCACCTGATCGGCCCCGACAGCGTGCAAGTGAAGCTGAAGGCAAGAGGCATCGAGGCTGTACGGCACTAGCCGTCACCTCTTCGCAATCGCCTCTTTCACGCGGTCCTGCGTCCAGACGAGCCCGTCGCCGGCCGCCGATCCATGCCCGGGTATTACAAAGCGGCGGTTGGGATAGCGCTTTGCCAGGCGCTCGAGGGTGACGGGATATGCATCGATGTCGGCGTCCCCCAGGCTGCCGATCTGATTGTCTGTTGTCGCTCTCAACAAACACCCACCGAAAAGCGTGCCGCTCGCCTGATGCCACACAGTGATATTGTCGCGCGTGTGGCCTGCGCCTGGATAGAAGAGTTCGACCGGCCCCAGAGCGACAGGACCCTTCTCCAGACCCTGCACTGGCTCCGGAACGCGCTCGCCATAGGTCAGCGCCAACCCCACCGAGAAGGGATGGGCAAACACAGGTACGCGTTCCGCGCGCATGGCCGCAATTCCGCCTGTACGGTCGCCATGGGAGTGCGTCGCGACCGCCTGCTTCGCCGGCTTGCCAGTCAGCCGCTTTGCAGCCCCCAGGATGAGCGCGCCCTGCGCGTAAGTGTTGCCGGTGTCGATGATTGTCGCGCCGGCTGGATCACCAACGATCATTCCGTTGCAGGGCACCCAGCCAAGGTCGGGCGTATCGAATGTGAAGCTGGTGATCCAGACCTCGGGCGCGAGCAACTTGACCCAGACTGACGGGCCGAGGCGCTCCATGTCGGGAAGGGCCAGCTCCCAGATATCTGGCGAGCCGTCGGGGCCTGCCCAGGCCGGCGTGGACGCGCAGGCAGACCCGAGCAGAGCGCCCGCGAGAAACAGTCTGCGGCTGTACATCGTCGACAATCCTTCGAGGATTGCCGACTATCGCTGAGTCTTCAGAAGAACGCCATGCGGTAGTGGTGGGGATGGCGGTCGTGCGAGCTTTCGCAAATCTCCTCGACGATCTTCCTGTTGAACGCATCGAGGTCGTCCGGCGTGCGTGACGTCACCAGTCCATGGTCGACGACTACAGGCTCGTCCTTAACATCGGCGCCGGCATTGGCGAGGTCGCGCTGCACTGCCTTCACCGCGGTCATGGTGCGGCCCTCGACGAGATTGGCCGAAATCAGCACCTGCGGACCATGACAGATGGCGAACACAGGCTTGCGGTCCTTCACGAACGATCCCGCAAACCTGAGCGCGTCGGTTTCCGTACGCAGCCGATCCGGATTGAACAGCCCGCCAGGAATCAGAATAGCGTCATAATCTTCCGGATTTGCAGTCTCCAGCGTTCTGTCGACATGGATCGATCTGCCTTTCTCCATGTGGCGGAAACCCTGGATCTCGCCTTCCTTCAGCGAAACGACTTCGGCGCGTCCGCCGGCGGCCTCGATCGCCGCCTTTGGCGAAAACAGTTCGCTCTCCTCGAAACCATCCGTCGCCAGGATCGCCAATGTCTTGCCTTCAGCCTTCATTGCCATGGTGCGCCTCCTCCTATTGCAGGGCTCAGAACAGGTAACGGACGCGGCAGGCCCGCGTTCCGGCGGCGGGCGTCGCAGATTAATTTACAGCGCCCCACTGGCGCTGCTGTTCCGCCTTCCCATGTCGCTGCGGCTGGGGAGCAAGCCTAAGAAGGGGACACTCATGCACACCTACATCCTCCTCGACCGTTCCGGATCGATGCAATCGCTCTGGGTCGAGGCCCTGTCCTCGGTCAACGCCTACGTAAAGGAACTCGACAACAAGACAGACGGCGACGCCGTCGACACCCACATCACGCTCGCAGCCTTCGACGGCCAGAACGGCCTGCAATTCGACCTGCTGCGCCGCAAGCAGCCTGCACTGCACTGGGAAAAGGTGACGGACAGGGAAGCCGCGCCACGCGGCATGACGCCTCTGCTCGACGCTTTGGGTCGCATCATTGCGCTCGCCGAAACCGACAACCCGGACAAGGCCGTCATCGTCGTGATGACAGACGGCCAGGAAAACGACTCGCGCGAAGTCACACGTGAGGGCGCCAAGGCCGCGCTCGACCGCGTCAAGGCGAAAGGCTGGGACGTCGTCTTCCTCGGCGCCAACTTCGACAACATCTCGGATGCGTCTTCGGTCGGCGTCTTTGCCGGCCAGCAGATGTCGATGGCCCCAGGAACAATGAACGCCTCGATGATGCGCATGGCGAAGAAGTCGCGCGCCTACTTCGCACGCGGCGAACAGCATGTCTTCGAGGAAGCCGACCGCGAGGTCGCGCAGGAATCGAAGGTGAAGGGCAACAAGTAAAGGGCCGAAGCTGGTCTGACAGAATGGCGAGCGGACAACGCTCGCCATTCTTTTACTGGGCGCCGCCTCCGCGCCTGAACAGCTCCTGCAGGAAGACGGTCTCGGCCTCGCGGCGGGCGTCGTTGTTGGGCTTCTTCAGGAAGCCATGGCCCTCATCCTTGAACTGGACATAGCCGACGGCGATGCCGCGCGCCCGCAGCGCATCGACAATCTGGCGCGACTCGCTGGCCGGCACGCGCGGATCGTTGAGGCCCTGCATGATCAGCATCGGCTTGGTCATCTTCGCGACATTGTTGAGCGGCGAGATCCTGTCGAACACGGCGCGCATCGCCGGATCGCGCTCGTCGCCATACTCTGCCCGCCGCAGGTCGCGGCGATAGGCTTCGGTATTGGTAAGGAAGGACACCCAGTTCGAAATGCCATAGCGATCGATCGCGCCTGCGATGCGGTCGGACTAGTGCGTCATGCAGGCGAGCACCATGTAGCCGCCATAGGACTGGCCATAGACGACGACGCGGCTCGCATCCAGATCGGGCTGCGTTTTGATCCAGTCCAGCAGCGCGCCGATATCCTTGACCGAGTCCTCCCGCTTGGCTGCGTTGTCCAGCTGGACATAAGCCTTGCCGTAGCCGGTCGAGCCGCGGACGTTCGGCACGATCACCGCCGCGCCGAGTTCTTTGACCATGTGCTGGTGGATAGGGTTGAAGCCCGGCCGCGACTGGCTCTCGGGCCCGCCGTGAATGTCGATGATCACCGGCGCGGGTCCCGCCGCCTTCGGTCTGTAGACGAAAGCGGGCACCGAAAGGCCATCGAATGAGCTGAACCGCACCAGCGTCGGCTCGACCAGTGCATCGGCGTCAAGGCCGCCGAGTTCGGACGTCGTCCAGCGCGTCAACGTCGCCGCCTTCACGTCCCACGACCAGACGTCGCCGGCGCTCTTCGGCGTCGACAGGCCAATGGCGAGTTTCGATCCGTCCTTGCTCAGCTTCAGCCCGCTGAGAACAGCCACAGGCAACTTCGGTTGCGGCAGTGCGCGCTTCGTCCGCATGTCGCGCAGATGCACGATGGAATAGCCGTCCTCATTGACCGAATACGCAAGGATGCGCCCGTCATCAGAAATGTCGAACGTCTCGACATCCCATTTCAGACCGGGCGTCAGCATCGTCTGCGCGCCAGTGGCGACATCGACCTCGACCAGCCGCATGTTGTCGGAATCCCTGTCCGACAACGCGATGAAGCTCTTGCCGCCCGGCAGGAAGCGCCCGCCGTCATAAGCCGTCTTAACGCCCGGCGCGACCTCGGTGAGTTTTCCGGTCGGGATGTCCAGCAGGTAGCGCTTCGACTCGGTGATCGAGAGATAGCGGCCGAGCAGCACGGTCTTGCCATCCGCCGAGACATCCAGCGGCTGCACGGATCCCTGCCCCTCATGGATCGTCCGTCGCGCGCCCGGCGAGGCGAGATCTGCTGCGATGATGTCCGTATCCGCATCGCCTTTGCGCGAGACGCCCCAGATCGCCGTCCCGCCATCCGGCGTGAAGACGAGGCCGAGATTGCGCGTGCCTGGCTCGGTCAGGCGCTGGTCGGCGCTCTTCCCGTCCGACAGGAAGAGCTGGAACCATTCGTCGCCGCCCGTGTCCTTGGTGAAGACAAAGCTCGATGTTCCGGGAACGACGGACGCGCTCGAGACAGGGTCATCATGGAACGTGACCTGCCTCCGGTCGGCGCCCGGCGCGGCGACATGATGCACCTGGTTGGTGGCGCCAAAGCGCGTGCGGATCAGCATCGACCCGTCCGGCAGCCAGTCGGCGAAATAGGCGGAGCGCGCATTCTGGTAGCGCGCAAGCCCGTCCTTCACGGCCTGCGGCGCCTCGGGGACATTCTCGAAGATCTGCGCGCCGATCTCGCGGCGCTGCACTTGCTGCTGCGCCACGGCGGGCATTGCCAGACAAACTGCAAGCGCAATGGCGGCAACACGCGCAACGATCATCCTGGCCTCCGGAGATGTGCGCCGAGGCTAGCGCAGGCGCCGAAGGATCGAAAGCCTAGTGCCTGAAGTGGCGCATCCCGGTGAACACCATGGCGAGGTCGGCCTTGTCGGCGGCCTCGATCACCTCGTTGTCGCGCATCGATCCGCCGGGCTGGATCACGGCAGTGGCGCCGGCCTGCGCCGCCTGCAGCAGGCCGTCGGCAAACGGGAAGAACGCGTCAGAGGCGCATACCGAGCCGATGGTCTGCGGCTCCGCCTTGCCGCCGGCGGCGACCGCTGCGTCTTCCGCCTTGCGGCGGGCGATGCGTGCAGAATCGACCCGGCTCATCTGCCCGGCGCCGATGCCCACCGTCGCGCCATTCTTGGCGTAGATGATGGCGTTCGACTTGGTGTGCTTGCACACGGTGAAGGCAAACAGCAGATCGTTGATTTCCTGCGGACTGGGCTTGCGCTTGGTGACGACTTTCAGGTCTGCGGCCCCGATCCGCCCGAAATCGCGGTCCTGCACCAGCAACCCGCCCGCGACCGTCTTCACCGTCACGCCGCGCGCGCCCGGATCGGGCAAGCCGTCTGTCAACAGGAGCCGCAGGTTTTTCTTCTTCGCAAACACGGCGAGCGCCGCATCGTCCGCGCCAGGCGCGATGACGACCTCGGTGAAGATATCGGAGATCGCCTCGGCCGTCGGACCGTCGAGCGGCATGTTGACGGCGATGATGCCCCCAAAGGCGGAAACAGGATCGCACGCCAGCGCCGCACGATAAGCCTCCGCGACGCTCGTCGCCGTGGCGACGCCGCACGGGTTGGCGTGCTTGATGATGGCTACCGCGGCCGATTTCTTCGGGTCGAACTCGGCGACAAGCTCGTACGCTGCGTCCGTGTCGTTGATGTTGTTGTAGGAGAGCTCCTTGCCCTGCATCTGGCGCGCGGTAAGCACGCCGGCGCGTGGCTCCGGCCCGGCATAAACGGCAGCTGTCTGGTGCGGGTTCTCGCCATAGCGCAGCGTCTGCTGCAGTTTTCCTCCAAACGCGCGCCACTGACCTGCACCCTCGTCCACCTCGCGCCAGTACCATTCGGAGATCGCTGCATCGTACGCCGCGGTCCGCGCGTAGGTCTTTGCGGCAAGGCGCCGTCGCGAGGCGAGCGTCACGCCGCCCTCACCCAATTCGAGCAGCACCGCGTCGACATCATCACCGTCGGTGCACACCGAAACAAAATCGGCGTTCTTCGACGCCGCACGCAGCATGGCGGGGCCGCCAATGTCGATGTTCTCAATGCAGTCATCGAACGCCTTGCCGGCGCGCACCGTCTCTTCGAACGGGTAGAGATTGATCCAGACAAGATCGATTGGCTCGATGCCGTGTTGCGCCGCCGCGTCGCGGTGCTCGGCAAGGTCGCGGCGAAAAAGCAGGGCGCCATGCACATTCGGGTGAAGCGTCTTCACCCGACCATCCATCATCTCAGGAAAGCCGGTGAGATCGGCGACGTCGCGAACCTCCAGGCCCGCTTCCTTGAGCGCTTTCGAGGTCCCGCCGGTCGACACCAGTTCAATGCCCATCGCCGCAAGCTTCCGCGCCCGTTCGATCAGCCCGGTCTTGTCGGAAACCGAGATCAGCGCCCGCTTGACGACGACACGGTCAGGAACCGATTTCGGCTGGGGCTTGGGCGGGGACATGGGCGGCATCCTCCTGCGGGATGCGGGCGCGATATCACCCTCGGGCGAGTCGCAAAACCTTCATCAGTGACGCATCCACCGGAAGTTGGCGAAGTAAGGCCTAATGCACGTGTGTAGCCGGTTCGCCCCAAGGGTCTTCCGCGAAGAATTCCGGCGCCAGGGCCCTCAGCATGGACAGCGAGGCCTGCGGATCGCGCCGCGCCGCATACGACACGATGGCGTCCAGTCTCGCCTGTACTTCGCCGATGGGCGGGGAGTTGG
>DATBNA010000501.1:0-3504 GCA_036554545.1 Hyphomonadaceae bacterium | reverse complement strand
ATATCGGCGAAGGCGTCGGCGAGGTCTATGCCGCCAAATTCTTCCCGAAGGAGAACAAGGAGAAGATGGACGCGCTGGTCGCCAATCTGCGCACCGCACTCGAAGGGCGGCTCAAGACGCTCGCATGGATGGACGAACCCACGCGCGCCGAAGCGCTGAAGAAGCTGTCCACCTTCGATCCGCGCGTCGGCTACCCGGCGAAGTGGCGCGACTACTCGGCCATGCAGATCGAGAAGGGCAAGCACTTCGAGAACATGGTCAATGCCCGCAAGTTCGAATGGAACCGCCAGCTTGCGCGTCTCAACGAGCCGGTCGACCGCTCGGAGTGGGGCATGAACCCCCAGACGGTGAACGCGTCCTACAACCCGCTGATGAACCAGATCACCTTCCCGGCCGCGATCCTGCAGCCGCCCTTCTTCGATCCCAACGCGGATCCGGCGGTGAACTATGGCGCGATCGGCGGCGTGATCGGCCACGAGATCGGCCACGGCTTCGACGACCAGGGCCGCGCCTTCGACGAGAAGGGCGTCACCCGCAACTGGTGGACGCCGGAAACCGACGCGAAGTTCCGCGCCGCGACCGACAGGCTCGCCGCACAGTACGACAAGTACTGCCCGGTGCCGGAGGGCTGCATCAACGGCCGCTTCACCATGGGCGAGAACATCGGCGACCTCGGCGGCCTCGAAATGGCCTACACGGCCTACAAGCTTTCGCTCAACGGCCAGGAAGCGCCTGTCATCGACGGCCTCACCGGCGACCAGCGCTTCTTCCTCGCCTGGGCGCAGGTCTGGCGTGCGATGGGCCGCGAGGATGATACGCGCCAGCGCCTCGTCACCGACCCGCACTCCATGCCTGAATTCCGCACCAACGGCGTCGTGCGCAACATCGACGCCTGGTACACGGCCTTCAACGTCCAGCCCGGCGACAAGCTCTACCTGCCGCCGGAAGAGCGCGTGAAGATCTGGTAGATCGTCCTCCGACGACAACCGGAAAAGCCCGCGGAGCAATCCGCGGGCTTTGCCTTTCGCGCATCAGTCGACGGCGTCTGCCTTCCTTTGTGGCGGAAACATGGAACGGCTGGTCATCAGCTCGGCCCCTTTATTTCGATATTTTTCGAAGTACCTGTTGACGCCGGCCTCGATCGCGGGCATTTATATTTCGATGAAACTCGAAAAAGCATCTGCGCAGCTTGCGGCCCTGGGCAATCCCATCCGCCTCAAGATCTACCGGCTTCTCGTCAGGGCGGGTGCGGATGGCCTGCCCGTCGGCGCGGTGCAGGACAGGATCGGGATGGCCGCGTCCTCGCTGTCGCATCACATCAAGGAACTCGTCGAGAACGGCCTGATCACGCAGGAACGGCAGGCGACGGCGCTGATCTGCCGAGCGCACTACCCGTCGATGACCGCGCTGATCGGCTATCTTTCGGACGAATGCTGCGCGGATGGTAAAGCGATCTGCGCACCGGCCTCGTGCTCGACAAAGGCGGCCGTGTCATGAGCGAGGCGCTCCCGGGCTTCCCCGCCGTTTCCGCGCCCTCGCTGCGCCTACCCGACGCTGGCGGGCTCGTCAGGACGATGTCGACGCACAAGCCGCGCATCCTGATGCTCTATGGCTCGCTGCGGGAGCGCTCCTACAGCCGTTTTCTTACCTTCGAGGCTGCGCGGTTGCTGGAGCACTTCGGCGCCGAGGTGAAGATTTTCGACCCTGCCGGACTTCCGCTCCCGGACGACACGCCGCCAAGCCATCCGAAGGTGCAGGAGCTTCGCGCCCTGAGCCAATGGTCGGAGGGACAGGTGTGGTGCAGCCCCGAGCGACACGGCGCGATGACGGGCGTGATGAAGTCGCAGATCGACTGGATACCGCTGTCGGTCGGGTCCATTCGTCCCACGCAAGGCAAGACGCTGGCTGTCATGCAGGTCTCGGGCGGCTCGCAGTCGTTCAACGCCGTGAACCAGATGCGCGTGCTTGGCCGGTGGATGCGCATGGTCACGATCCCGAACCAGTCTTCGGTCGCCAAGGCGTATCAGGAGTTCGACGAGGAGGGCCGCATGAAGCCGTCTTCCTACTACGACCGTGTCGTTGACGTGATGGAAGAGCTGATGAAATTCACGCTCCTGACGCGCGACGTATCGAGCTACCTCACCGACCGCTACAGCGAGCGCAAGGAACAGGCGGCAAAATTCGAAAAGCGCGTCGCGCTGGCGTCCATTTAGTCTGCAGGCCAGGGCGGGGATGAGATGACGGAAATCGCGCAATCCCCGCCCAGTGCAGCGCCCGACGCAGGCGCACCCGGCAGAACGCTTTTCATTTCCGCCCTCGGCGTCGGCCAGATCTGTTCGTGGGGTTCGCTCTACTACGCCTTCCCGCTCATCGCCGAGCAGATCGAGCGCGAGACCGGATGGGCGCGAACCTCGCTCTACGGCGCCGCGACGGTCGGCCTGTTGTTCGCCGCGCTCGCTTCCTTCCCGATCGGGCGGGCCATCGATCGCGGCCATGGCCGCCTGATCATGACGGGCGGCGCCGTGCTTGCTGGCCTCCTGCTGCTCGCATGGTCGCAGGTCGAGGACCTGCTCGGCCTTTACGCAATTGTCGGGCTGCTCGGCGCACTGCAGGCGGCGACGCTCTATGAGTCCGCCTTCGCCGTCGTCGCGCGACGCTTCGGCGCCGGCGATGCGCGCGGCGCCATCATAGCTCTGACGCTGTGGGGAGGCTTTGCCTCCACCGTCTTCATTCCCCTGATTCAGCTCCTGATCGACCTCTGGGGCTGGCGCGGCGCCCTGACCGCGCTCGGTCTCATCAATCTTCTCCTGTGCGCAGGGCTCTATGGCTGGGCGATCCGTCCATCCGCCGACAAGCCGCAGCCGCATGCGGCCGGCGCGGCGCCGGCATCATCACGGATCACGACTGCGATGGCCTCGCCCGTGTTCTGGACGCTCGCGCTCGCCTTTACAGCTCACGCCGCCGCCTTCACCGCATTCACCTTCCATCTTTATCCGCTGCTGTTGGAGCGCGGATTTTCCACATCCGCCGTGGTCGCCGCCATGGCGCTGATCGGCCCTGCACAGGTGGGCGGACGCATCGCCGTGACGATGTTCGCAGCAAGGGCCTCGATGCGCCGGATCGGATCATGGGTGGTCGTCGGCTTTCCGCTGGGCTTCGCCGCCCTCGTCTGGCTGCCGCCCAGCTTCATCCTCATCATGGCCGTTACGATCCTTTACGGGGCCGCCAACGGCATCCTCACGATCGTGCGCGGCGCCGCCGTTCCCGAGATGCTCACCCAGCAGAACTACGGCGCGGTCTCCGGCGCCATGAACACCCCGGCGACCGTGGCGCGGGCGCTGTCGCCGCTTGCCGCCGCCGCGCTGTGGTCCCTGTCCGGTTCGTACGATCCCGTCCTGCTGGCGATTCTCGCGGGCGCCGTCCTGCTTGCCGCCGGTTTCTGGTCGGCCGCCCTGCTTTCACGGAGAGTGGTCGTTTCATGAAGCATTCTTTTACGAGGAGGAT
>DATBNA010000492.1:0-3876 GCA_036554545.1 Hyphomonadaceae bacterium | reverse complement strand
GCGGCATCGAGCAGATCACGCTCGATCGCGGCGCCGCGCACCTCAAGGACGAGCTGATGCCGAAGTACGCAGAGCTCATCTATAATGGCTTCTGGTTCGCGCCGGAGCGCGAGATGCTGCAGGCCGCGATCGACAAGAGCCAGGACAACGTCACCGGTTCGGTGACGCTCAAGCTCTACAAGGGCAATGTGATTGTGACCGGCCGGTCTTCGCCGTACTCGCTCTATTCTGCGGCGCACGTCACTTTCGAGGACGATGCGGGCGCCTATGACCAGAAGGACGCCGAAGGGTTCATCCGCCTCAACGCGCTCCGCCTGCGCCTGCTCGGCCAGAGCAAAAAACACTAGCGCGTGGCGCGAATTCGTTCAGCCTTGGATTCGAAGGGAATCCTTGCGTTTCCGTATCCATGTTGTGATCAGGGTCGATCATTCGACTGTTGCATCGGGCGCGCAATGGTTAATGATGTTCACGGGACGCTGATGTCCTCGATTCGCGTGATGAGCGAATTGTCGATCGGCTGAAGGGTGCGGCGATGATGGCGCCTCCGCCCTCTCGTGGACGCTTCTACCCCGCCGTAGCTGGTGGAGCCGTAGCCGATTCCATCTTCGCGGACACAACACAGGGCAAGCCGGCCGCCGACTGGATCTGCGTGGCGGCGGCCCGGAACATCTTGGTGGTCGACGACAACGACCGCCACCTCGACATTCTCAATACCATCCTCTCCAGCGTCGGCCACGATGTAGAGACATGCGGCTCGGGCGCCGAGGCGATACGCCGGCTGTCAATGCGCCGCTACGACGTTGTGGTGCTCGACATCATCATGCCGGAAGTGAGTGGCGTTCTTGTCGCCGAGGAGATGCGGCAGGGAGCGCTCAACCGGCGTACGCCGATCATCGCGTGCACCGCCAACATGGCGATTGCGCGCAAGCAGCTGGAAGACATGTCAGGCGTGGCGGCGATCATCGGCAAGCCGATCGACACCGCCAACCTGATACTCGCCGTGGCGCGGGCGCCCGTTCGCGACCGCAAGGCGGACCGGATCGTACTCTGAACGCAGCGCATGCGGTCAGTGCGGGAAGGGCGAATGAGGGCAGGGCGGGACCCGAGCGGCGAAAGCCAGCGCCAGGCGGCGCTGCTGGAACTCGACCTCATACACGGCGAGTCGTTTCCTGATCTCGATCGTCTAGTAGCGCTGGCAAACGATGTGTGTGGGGCAAACCTCGCCGCTTTCACCGTGCACGACCCGCACCGCGCTTATCAGGTGTCCACCAGCTTCGGCGTGCGCGACACCATGCCGAAGGAAGAATGCCTATGCCAGGTCGTTCTGGCGCGGGCGCAGACCGTGGCGATCCCGGATGTGCGCATCGACCGGCGGACGGCGGAGGCGCGCCATACCGTCTCCGAGCCCTTCGTGCGCAGCTTTGCCGGCACGCCTGTCGGCGCCGACCCCGATATTCCCATCGGCGTTCTGGCGGTCGGGCATACGGAGCCGGGAAGGTTCGGCCAGCGCGAAATCGAGCGGTTGGAAAAGGTCGCCGAGCTGGTGAATGCTTTTCTCGCCCAGCGGCGCGAAGCCATTCGCGCGCGTCGCGCGGCGATGCAGACCGACGACGAACGCGCCCGGCAGCTTCAGTTCGACATGGTCTTCAAGGCCATAAATGAAGGCGTCAACGTTTTCTCCGCCGACGGCCGGATCATCGAGACCAATCCGGCGGCAGGCGAAATCCTGGGTCTTACGCGCGACGAGCAGCTTGGGCGCGCCATCGTCGATCCGCGCTGGCGGACGTTCCGGCCTGATGGCACGCCGTTTCCTGCTTCGGAATATCCGGTTGTCCAGGCGCTCAACACGGGACAGCCGACGCGCAACGTGCTGATGGGACTGGAGCTGACGACGGGCGAGCGCCGCTGGATCATCATCAACGCGTCGCCGATCCGCAATGTGAAGACCGACGCGATCGAATATGTCGTCGCTGCCTTCAAGGACATCACCGCTCAGTATGAGGCGGAAAAGCTGGTGATGCAGCAGAACGCGCAGCTCGCCGAGGCGTTGGCCGAAGCCGAGAAGGCAAGCCGCGCCAAGACCGATTTCATGGGCGTAATGAGCCACGAACTCCGCACGCCGATGAACGCCGTCATGAGCTGTGCGCTGCTGCTCTCGCAGTCCAAGCTTGATCCGGTGCAGCGGCGGACGCTGGGCGTGCTGGACGACGCCGGCCGCCAGATGCTGGCGCTGCTCAACGATCTGCTCGACCTGTCGAGTCTCAATGCCGACAAGGTACGCATCGAACGCGAGCCTGTCTCGCTGATCCGCCTGATCGAGGACGCCGCCGTTATCTGGGCGGCTGAAATCCGGGCGAAGGGCTTATCGCTTTCCGTGATGATCGATCCGATGCTGTCGGCGCCGCGTGATGTGGACCCGGCGCGGTTGCTCCAGATCATCGGCAACCTGATGGCCAACGCCATCAAGTTCACCACGTCCGGCGGCATCTCTGTTCAGGCCTGGCCGGAAGGACGGAAGCCCGGAGCACAGCGCATCGTCATTGAGGTCGAGGACACCGGGCCAGGCGTGCCCGAGGAAGCCATCCAGCGGATTTTCTCGCCCTTTGAACAGGCAGATGTTTCGACACGCCGCCGGCATGGCGGACTGGGGCTGGGCCTTCATGTGGCGCGGCGCCTTGCGGTGGCGATGGGAGGAGACGTGCGGCTCGACACGCGGCCGGGGGAGGGGTCGCGTTTTGCAGTGACCATAGCCGCGCCGGTGTCAGGCGTGGCCGCGCCGTCTCGTGACACGCCGCCGGCGGCAAACGACCAGACCCCGGCGGAGCCAAGGGAAATCCTCTGCGTCGACGACAACCCGCGCAATCTCTACGTGCTTGGCGCCATGCTGCGTGCGGCGGGGCACAGGACGACGGAGGTGTCGTCGGGCGCCGAGGCGCTGGGCCAGCTCGCCATGCGCAAGTTCGATGTAGTGCTGCTCGACATGGTGATGCCGGACATGGACGGTATCGACATGCTGGAGCGGCTGCGCGCCATGGGCGGCGTCAACAGGGCGACGCCAGTGATTGCCTGCACGGCAAATGTGCTGCCTGACCAGGTGGAAGCCTATCGCCGAGCCGGGACGGTAGGCGTCCTGGCCAAGCCGATCGATATCCGGGCGATGCTCAAGGCCGTGGCCGCCGCGGCGGCCTGACGCGCTCTTGCCGTGATGTCCGGGCGCGGATATTGCAGCCGGCCCCTCAGCCAGCCTCAAGGCGGAGCCTCCCCATGGACCTTTCAAAAATAAGCACCGGCCCGAACCCGCCGGAAGACGTGCACGTGGTCATCGAAGTCCCTCTGGGCGGCGAGCCGATCAAGTACGAAATCGACAAGCCATCGGGCGCGATGTTCGTCGACCGGTTTCTCTACACACCCATGCGCTATCCATGTAACTACGGCTTCATCCCGCACACACTGTCGCTCGATGGCGATCCGATCGACGTGATGGTGGTGGGCAACCGCGCGCTGGTGCCGGGCTGCGTCGTTCGCGTGGTGCCGGTCGGCGTCCTGATGATGACGGACGACAAGGGACAGGACGAGAAGATCCTAGCCGTGCCTCATCCCAAGCTCACGCGCTATTACGAGAAGATCAAGCACTACAGGGATTTGCCCGACATCGTCGTCGAACGCATCGTGCACTTCTTCGAGCACTACAAGGACCTCGAGCCCGGCAAGTGGGTGAAGATCGAGGGTCTGCACGGTCCGGAGCGGGCGCACGAACTGATCCGCGAAGCGGCGGCGCGCGCAAAGAAGGCCGGCGCCTGACTTACCCGGTTTGCTGAGCTAGACCCCGCCTCATGGAGTTCGGGGTCTGGCTTTCCTTCTTCCTGCTGTTCCTGG
>DATBNA010000481.1:0-3904 GCA_036554545.1 Hyphomonadaceae bacterium | reverse complement strand
ATGGACCGGCCGGCGATCCACGCCGCCGAGGACTTCGTCCATGCCGGCGGGAATGATGCCGGCGGCAATGATGTCGGCGACGCATTTGCCGGCGGCCTCCACGGCGGGAAAACCGACCAGCAGCGCGCGGGCCAGCTCGGGCTTTGGCAGGATGCGCACGATCACTTCGGTGACGACGCCGAGCAGGCCTTCCGAGCCGACGATAAGGCCGAGCAGATCGAGTCCGCTCGATTCCAGCAGACGGCCGCCAAGACGAACGATCTCGCCGTCCACCAGGACGATCTCGACGCCAAGCACGTTGTTGGTCGTGAGACCATATTTGAGGCAGTGAACGCCGCCCGAGTTTTCCGCCACATTGCCGCCGATTGAGCACGCGATCTGGCTGGACGGGTCTGGCGCATAGTAGAAGCCCCGCCCCTCGACCTCGCGCGTGATCGCTAGATTGGTGACGCCTGGCTGCACGACAGCGCAGCGGTTGGCGTAGTCGACGTCAAGAATGCGGTTGAACCTCGCCATGCCGAGCAGCACCCCGTCTTCCAGCGGCAGAGCGCCGCCCGACAGCGACGTGCCAGCCCCGCGCGGTACGATCTTCACATTGTGCGCCGAGCAGTATTTCAGGATGGCCGACACCTGGGCGGTCGTCTCCGGCAAGACAACGACCATCGGCAATTGCCGGTAGGCCGTGAGGCCGTCGCTCTCATAGGCGGCCATCGAAGCGGCGTCATCGATCACGCCATCGGGAACGATGCGCTTCAGCGCCGCCACGATCTCCTGCCGCCGCTCCAGCGTCGCAGAATCGGCCGCGGGCATGCTGATCGGCATCCGGTATCGCTCCCTTGCCAACAGCTACCAGCCGCGCACAGATCAGGCTAGAAGCGATACATCCGATCTCGCGGCGCAAGACCGCGACGGGGGCCTGGAAAGGCGTATGGGGAGGGACTGGCCGGCATGACCCCCTGGGTTCAGGTCTACGATCCGTTCGGCAATCCTGTCCTCTCGACGCTGATGGCGCTTATCCCCATCGCCTTGCTGCTGGCGATGATCGCGACCGGGCAGATCAAGGCGCATGTCGCGGCGCTGATCGCGCTGGCGGTTGCGGTGGCGGTGGCAAGCTTCGCCTTCACGATGCCTCTCGACATGGCGCTGCTGGCGGCCGGGTTCGGGGTGCTGACGGGAATGTTCCCGATCGGCTGGATCATCCTCAACGTGCTCTTCCTCTACAGGCTCACGGTCGAGAAGGGCTGGTTCGCGTCGATCCAGGGCTCGATCGCCGGCGTTACCCCGGACCGCAGGCTGCAGCTGCTGCTGATCGCCTTCTGCTTTGGCGCCTTCTTCGAGGGCGCGGCAGGCTTCGGGACGCCGGTGGCGGTGACGGCGGCTATCCTCATCGGTCTCGGCTTCTCGCCGCTGGCGGCGGCGGGCCTGTCGCTGATCGCCAACACGGCGCCGGTCGCGTTCGGGGCGCTGGGGGCGCCGATCCAGGGACTGGCGACGGCGACGGGCATGGACCCGCACCTGCTGGGCCAGATGGTGGGAAGGCAGCTGCCGTTCTTTTCGGTGATCGTGCCGTTCTGGCTGGTCGCGGCGTTCGCAGGCTGGCGCGGCATGCTGCAGGTATGGCCGGCGATCCTGGTGTGCGGCGTATCCTTCGCCGTCCCGCAATATCTGATCTCGAACTTCATCAACCCCTGGATCGTCGACATTGGGGCGTCCGTCGTGGCGATGGTGTGCCTCACGCTGTTCCTGCGCGTCTGGCGGCCGGCGGAGACATGGAACTCTCCGAAACTTCGCACACACGATGATTCAGTTTCCACCTCGCCTCCCCCGCCGCCTGCACCGAGCAAGTCCGCGGGCGCCATCGCGCTGGCGTGGACGCCGTGGGCCATCCTGTGCGTGGTGCTGACGCTGTGGGGGAGCGATGCGTGGAAGACGTTCGCCAATGGCCTCTTCGCGCCCAGCCTTCCGATCGACGGCCTGCACAATCTTGTCGAGCGTGCGCCGCCTATCGTGCCGGCGCCCGCGCCGGAGGCGGCGACGTTCCGCTTCACCTTCCTCTCCTACACCGGCACGGGCATCCTTCTCACGGCGATCGTATCAGGCCTGATGATGGGCTTCTCGCCGCTGCGCCTCGTTCGCCGTTACGGTGAAACCATCTGGGCGCTGAGGTTTCCGCTGATCACCATCGCCTGCATGCTCGCCGTCGGCACGCTGACGCGCTATTCCGGCATTGACGCCACCCTCGGCCTTGCCTTCGCAGCGACGGGGATTCTCTACCCCTATTTCGGCACGATGCTTGGATGGCTCGGCGTCGCCGCTACCGGGTCGGACACGGCGTCGAACGTCCTGTTCGGCGGACTGCAGAAGATCACATCGGAGCAGCTTGGCCTCTCGCCCGTGCTGATGGCGGCCGCGAACTCTTCCGGAGGCGTCATGGGCAAGATGATCGACACGCAGTCGATCGTTGTGGCGTCAACCGCTACAGGCTGGTTCGGCCATGAAGGCAAGATTCTGAAGTTCGTGTTCTGGCACTCGCTGATACTGGCGAGCCTGGTCGGCGCTCTCGTCATGCTGCAGGCCTATGTCTGGCCGTTCACCGCAATGGTTCCGCGATAGGGCGGCTGCGCGCCGCTGACGCGCCAGGCCGCCTGAAAATCCGGTTCGCCGATTTGTTGTGAGTAGATTTTCCGTGGTGGCTGCAACCTCAGTTGCAAACCCGGCGCTCTGCGCCTTTTCCGCGATCAAGGTTGAACCTTGAAAGAGTGGTGAGCCGGGCGGGAATCGAACCCGCGACCACCTGATTAAAAGTCAGGTGCTCTACCGACTGAGCTACCGGCTCGTCGGAGCGGCGGAACCTAGTGGGCGATTCCCCGGCGGTCAACGAAGGATATCGCTACTGCAAAGGGATTTTCACAAGACGCGCGGATTGGCATAGATCGGTGCTAGAAGGCCGAAAAGGCTGGGAAGTGGAGCACGGGATGCGGCGGCTGGTGGGGATGAGCGCCCTTGTCGCAGGGGCGGTTTCAGGTCTGGTGGCGTGCGCGGCGCCAGCCAAGGACAGCGGGATCAGCACAGCGGTGAACCGCACGTCGGAAGGGCTGGATGACGCCGCAATGGCGCCGCTGACCGACCTCAACCTCCGGCGCACGGCAATACCCGCAAAGCTCGAAGCCATCGTTTCGCCCTACGAGCCGCTGCCGCAGGTGACCTGTGCGACGATCGCTGCAGAAGTCGTCGAGCTGACGACGATCCTCGGCGCGGACTCGGATGCCCCACCGCCGCCCCAGGCTTCGCTGAACCAGAGAGCGGGTGAAGGCGCCGCCGATCTTGCCCTGGGCGGAGTGGCCAGCGCGGCCACCGACTTTATACCGTTCCGCTCCATCGTACGGGAGGCGACAGGCGCTTCGGCGCATGAACGGCGGCTTCGCGCTGCCTATGAGCGCGGCGTGACGCGCCGGGCCTACCTGAAAGGCGTCGGGGCCCAGATAGGCTGCGCCCCACCGGCCGCCCCGGAGCCCGGCGCCGGCCTCGCAAAGCCGGGGCCGCCGATCGAGTACCGCAGCAACGTTCAGCCGGACGACTGATCCCCCGGCGCATCGGCGTCTTCAACCTGCCAGCGCCCGTGCATCTCCTGCCGCCACGACTCGAAGCGACCGTCGGCGATGGCCTTGCGCAGCGTCGCCATGAACGACTGGAAGAATGCGATATTGTGCCATGAGAGCAGCATCGGTCCCAGGTATTCGCCTGCCTTGAACAGGTGATGCAGGTAGGCCTTCGAATAGTCGCGGCTGGCCGCGCAGCCAGAAGATGCATCGAGCGGCGTTTCGTCCTCAGCAAAGCGGGCGTTCTTGAGATTGACCGGTCCGTCCCAGGTCCACGCCTGGCCATGACGGCCCGAGCGTGTCGG
>DATBNA010000436.1:0-4817 GCA_036554545.1 Hyphomonadaceae bacterium | reverse complement strand
GGCGCCGCCGCGCTTCACCTGTGGTCTGGGGTTGGTCAGGCGAAGTTCAAAACGGGCTGACCGGCAAGAGTGGCGATCAGGAAAAGTGCAACGGCGCTCAGCGCGGAGAATTCAACGGCGAGGGCCGCAGTGGCAATGTGCTTGTGCATGGGGAGGTGCTCGTACTTTTCTTTGATAGTCTTCTTGTTCATCCGGTCGTTCATGCGCCGGCATGCTCAAAGACCTAAGGTCAGTGCGTCCAGCACGATAGAAGACGCGCGGTAAAGCTTCTGCACTTCCCGTTTTGATCAGGATTTCAGGGTCTTGAGCGCGTACGAAAAATTACACTCTGCAGCTTTGCAGAGCTTCCCCTTGGGCAACTGTACCGCCGGTAAAGTGACCTCAGATCGGCGCGACTTCGCGGCCCTGGTGCTGTTGCGAGCCGATGGCGAGCATGCGCTTGCGCTGTTCGGAGCGCGGATCGTTTTCGACACGGGTCTCGATGTCGAAGATCATCGAGGGGCGGACGTCGGCGCTGTAGGCCGGCCAGTTGGGGAGGCCTTCGTGGTTGGGATCGCCGGTGCGGGCGAAGGCGGCCCAGGTTGCGCTCATCTGGTCGGCGAGCTTCTGCGCTTCCGGCGTCGGCTGGCCGCCAATCGAGATGGCCTTGTCGAGATTGTCGAAGATGAAAGGAATCTCGGAGGCATGCGGCACGTGATAGCGGCCGCCTTCGACCGGGGTCTCGCGGTAGAACTGGTAGTGGAAAGCCGGCGCCCCGCCCTGCTGCGACTTTAGTGCGGCCTGGATCGTCGAGTCGAGGAAGTAGCCGCGGTCGGTCGTCGCCATGTAGAGCAGCTCGTCGTTGCGCACGCCGGGATAGAGCCTGCGGTACATGGCAATGACGTCGGCCTTGTCCTTTTCCGGAATCCAGTTGGCGGTGAGGCGCTGATAGAGGCCGGCGTCGTCGAGGTTCACGATCTCGGCGTTGCCGCCCATGAAGACGGACTGCTCGGTGCGGTTGGAGCCGATCATCATCGGCACGCTGGCCGAGATCGGCGGCGCATCGGGATGGAAGGGATGGCGCGGCGTCGAGGGGGCGCCGGCGACAGGACGGAACTGGCCCGTGCCCTGCACCGCGCCGGCGACGGCGCCAAGGAGCTGGTCGAGGGTGAGGTCCTGCAGCTTTGCGACGTCGGCTTTGTCGACGCCGACGGCCTTGAGGAATTTCTCGGTGCGCTCCATCGCGACTTCGGGCGTGTCGAGCGTGAGCTGGGAGCCGGACTGGACGACACAGCGATGGAAGAGACCCTGCGCCTGCGGGATCGCCATCATGGTCGATGTCTTCCGGGCGCCGCCGGACTCGCCGAAGATCAGCACGCGCGAGGGATCGCCGCCGAAGCGCTCGATATTGTCCTTCACCCATTGCAGCGCGAGCACGCAGTCGAGCATGCCGGCCGATGATGAATCCGCGAACTCGCCGCCGCCGAGATCGCCGAGATAGAGATAGCCCATCACATTGAGGCGGTGGTTGATGGTGACGACGACCACGTCCTGCTTCGACGCCATGTTGACGCCGTCATACCAGGTCGACGAGCCGGAACCCGACGAGAAGCCGCCGCCGTGCAGCCAGACGAGGACGGGACGCTTGGCCCCGTCGAGCGCAGGCGACCAGACGTTGAGGACGAGGCAGTCTTCGCCGGGACCTGTTCCCGAAGGCAGGTTGTTGATCAGGCGGCGCGGCGTTGCATCGGCAAGGTCGGCCGGCGAATCCTCGCGCGGCGGGAATGGCGCGGTATTGGCGCCCTGAGGCGACCAGGGACCGAAGGCGACGGTCTCCCTCACGCCGGTCCACGGCTCGGGCGCGCGCGGCGCGCGGAAGCGGTTGGGCGGCGCGGTCGAGGCGCCATAGGGCACGCCCTTGAACACGTTGACGCCCTTCTCGACGACGCCCTGGATCTTGCCAAAGGATGTTTCGACAACGGGAGGACCTGACGCCGCCGCGCCTGTTGCGGATTTGGAACAGGCGGCAAGGAACCCGCCTGCGAGCGCTGTCCCGATCAGCGCGCGCCGGCTCAGCGGGAAATGCGATCGAGGCAGGATCAATTGCGATTTCTGGCGCGTCATGGAAGTCCTCCCAACTTATGTTTCATAAGGGTTAGATCGCACATGACGCGCGGTCAAATCCTTCGCGTATCGCGCGCGGCGCCCTGTTCATCTTCGCACCGCAAGAGCATTTCGCCGCACCGCACGCGCTGCGTGTTTGGAGTTTGCCGTATCCGGGGAAGTCGCTAAGCCTGCCGCTTGTCCATGGCAATGTGCGAGACAAGTCTGCCTGGAGCGTGAGGTTTTCACCGGATGATGCTGGCGAGGATCATTCAGTTCCTGATCGGCGCAGGCTTCGGCGCAGGCGGCGGCTATCTTGCGTGGATGCATCGCGACCAGCTCGACCAGCTCTTTCCGCCCGGACCCGATGGCCTGCCGGTGATGCTGGTGGCGGGAATTGGAGCGCTGAGCCTCGGGCTCGTCTTCCTCGTCTCCGCGGTGGCGCCGCGGCCGAAACGGACGGCGCGGCTCCAGGCGGCGGCCGCGCGCCGCGCAGAAACGCTACGGGCGGCGGATACCTATTATGCCGAACGCTCGCGCGCCGCGGATCGCGACTGGCGGTCGGGCAAGCTGCCGCCGCATACGCCAGCGGCCGATCCTCTCTTCGATCCGGAGCCATCGACGAGAGCTGAGCCCGAGGCAAGACGGGATCCGCTCTTCGATCCGGCGCCGCCGCGCGCCGCGGCGCCAGACACGACGCTCGATCCGCTGTTCGATCCAGCGCCGCCGCGTACAGCCGAGCCTCCGCCTCGTCCTGCCCCTTCTGTGGAGCCGGCTTCACTGACCCGGTCCAGTGCGGCCAAGCCGGTCGCAACATCCATTCCGCCGACGCCGGCGGTCTTTCCTTCGTCCGCAACCCTTGCCCCTATCCCGCGATCATCCGATCCGCCGCCGCAGGCGATGGCCTCCCAGCCCGCTTCGGCGCCGATCGAAGTTGCGATGCAGGCGGTGGCGCCGGCGACCGCCACCGTCGCGACGACGCTTGATCGCGACGCCAATCCCGCCTTCGCTGACATTCGAGCTGCGATCAAGGGCGGCCGCCTCGAAGAGGCCGATCGCCTGCTCAACGCCAGCCGCGAGACCGCGACGGGGCTTGCCCTCGCCGAGCTTACCGGCCTTGCCGGCGACCATGCGGCCGCCGCCGGCCGCCTGAGCAACGCCAAATGGCTGTGGCGTCTGGCGCTGAAGCGTTTTGGGGAAGCCGGCGCGCTCGACTCTGCCGCCGCGCGGCAGGTCTCGGAGCGGCTGAGGCTGGCCGGACAGTAGCCAAAACGAAACGGGCCGGACTTCCGTCCGGCCCGATCCGTTTTTCCGACGGCGATATCGCTACTTGGCGATACGCAACCGTGAGATCGACGTGGCGATCGACTTGAACGCCGCCTTCAGCTCGGTCGCGTTGGCAGCGAGGAAGGCGTGATCGGCGTCGGTCGCGCAGGCCACGAGGAACTCCTGGGCTTCGGTCACCGTGAGTTCGAAGCCGACCGTGTAGACGATGACATTGTTCGGCTCCGCCTTCATGGCGTTGCAGAACTCCGTCGCCTGCTCGAACGGCGTCTTTGTCGGGCTGCAGTTGATGCGGCTCGAGTTGCTGATGCCCGAATAGCCATAGGCGGCCGACTGCACGCCCTGGCAGTGGGCGGTGTTGAATTCACCGTCGGTCATCAGAACGACGACCTTGGCAAGCTCCTTGGTGCCGTAGGGCTTCGGCTGGTTGATTTCCGCCGGCCACAGATAGGCCCATTCGGGCGAGACCATGTACCAGCCCCAGGCGGCGCCGATCTGTCCGGCGGTCGATCCCGAGAGGTCCATTCCATCGATGTGTGCTTTGAGGTCGGCCTTGCTCGCGCTGAGCGGCATCACCGAGTTGGCGTCTTCGCAGTGAGTCAGCGAATCGCTGGCGGGGTAGTGCGGACCGACAAAGGCCACGCTCGGCGCCGCATCGGTGTAGGCTTCGTCGGCATCCGTGCGTTCAGTGACGCAGTTGCTGGCCGTGCCAATCTTCGTGCCGCCGGCGTTGTCGGTATAGCGAAATTGCAGACAGCCGCTGGTGAGGCACTGCGCCGTGCCTGTGTTGGCGGTGTAGTTGCTGTGGCCGTTGGTAAGGCCCGGCCCCCAGGTATTGAGCCAGAAATCGTCGCCCGAAACCGACGTGATCTGCCAAGAGGCGTTCGCGCCGTTATTGAGGCCGGTGATGCCGCCGACACTGGCGAGGCGAACATACTGGCTCGCGGAGAGGCCGTGGCCAGCCGATGTGATCTTCACATGGCAGCCGACATTGAAGCATTCGGAGGCTGTGCCGCTCGATGACCAGTCGCGATAGGTCTGTCCGTCGCCCGGCAGCAGGAAGGTGTTCGTCGTCACGTTCTCGATCGACCAGGAGCCCGACGAGTTGTTCATCGATGTGCCGCTGCCGCTGACCGAAGCGCCGGCGATCACGATATGATCGCTGTTTGCGAAGCCGTGGCTGTTGGCCGTGACGACGAACCGGCAGGTCGCATTGTAGCATTCGGATGCCGTGCCGCCGCCGCCGTTCGACGTGCTGGTGACCGACGGACCGTACGAACCCGACAGGAAGAACGTCGTCGAGGTCGGCGTGGTCAGGCCGGACACAGTCCATGGACTGTCGTTGGCGTTGTTGACCAGACCGTAGGGCGAGCCGACGCCCGAAATGTGAACGTAGTCGCCAGCCGCAAAGGCGTGTGTGCTGGACGTGGTGATCCGGATTTCGCAGCCAG
>DATBNA010000340.1:0-1760 GCA_036554545.1 Hyphomonadaceae bacterium | reverse complement strand
CGATGGCGGGGAAGCATCATGGCGGCCCGAAAGGCGTTGCCGCAAAACTGGCGGAATGGCCGGTGGATACGAACCTGAAGACAAGAAAAGACAGTCGATTTCTGTCAGGCATGGCCAAGGCGGTGTTTTCGTCCGGTTTCTCCTGGCAGGTGATCGAAAAGAAATGGCCAGGCTTCGAAATTGCGTTCGAGAAGTTCGAGCCGAAGCGCGTCGCTGCGTATGGCGATGAAGATATCGACCGGCTGCTGAAAGACACGCGGATTGTCCGCAACGGCGCGAAGATCATGGCGACCATCGAGAACGCACGCTTCATCGTCGAGACTGCGAAGCAGCATGGTTCGTTCGGCAAATTCCTGGCTGCGTGGCCAGCGACAGACCAGATCGGGCTGATGGACCACTTGAAGAAGAACGCATCACGCCTGGGCGGCGCAACAGTGCAATACTTCTTGCGCTTCGAGGGGTGGGACGCCTTCATCCTGTCGCAGGATGTCTGCAAGGCGCTGATCCGCGAGGGCGTCGTCACCAAGGCGCCGACAAGCAAGAAGGATCTGGCCGCGACGCAGGCTGCGTTCAACAAATGGCGCGAGCAGAGCGGGCGGCCTGTGCGGGAGATCAGCAGGATACTTGCCCTGAGCGTCGGCTAGTCGCGATCGTTGTCGCGCTCGCGCCTTGCGCCATCGAGCTTGCGCACATCGGCGGACCGCTCCTTCTCCTGCTTTTGTTTCTCGGCCTTGGTGCGGCCGAACAGGATGCGCTTGGCGTCGGCTTCGGCCTTGCGCTGCTCGCGATCGCGGCGCTTGCGCCGGTCATTGAGATTGACGACGTCGGCCATCAGCGCGGCGAGTCCTTGGCGTAGGATGCTTTGAGGGCAGGCCGCGAATTGCAGCGGGCGAGATAGTCATCGACCATCTTCCCCGTCGGCAGCATGTTGCGCGCCCACGCCCCAAGGCTCGCCACCAGAACGTCGGCGCCCGAAAACTTTTCACCGAGGAGATAGGGCCCGTGCCTGAGCGCATCGAGCAGCCGGCGCTCCATCTCGGAACGGCCGCGGAAGGTGCGCATCAGCGCCGGGTTGTCGCCGAGTCCGGCGAATTCGAATGTCACGACCGGCTCGATCACGCCGGAGTAGTAGAACAGCCAGGTCAGGTATTCGCCGCGCTTGGCGTCGTTCGGCAGCGGCCCCACGCCAGCCTGCGGATAGAGGTCCGTCAGGTAGAGAACGATGGCGGAAGATTCGGTGACCAGATGGTTGTCGTGGAGGAGTGCGGGAACTTTCTTGTCGGGGTGGGGATTGTTTTCGTCCTCATCGCCCGATCCGTCCTGCCGCGTGATGTTGGTGTAGACGATCTCGCAGTCGGCCCCCAGCTCTTCGAGCAGCCAGAGAATGCGGGACGAGCGCGAGCGCGGCGCGTGATAGAGGCGAAGCATGCGATTCCCCGTATTCGAGGCGCGACACTAGGGCCCCTATTTTGAGGGTCAATCGCTTTGGGCGGCTCAATGACCACTGGTCGGAGCAGGCTCCGCCGCGGCAAGCGCGGATGCGGACACTTTGGGAATCATCGCGAACGCATGTGCAGCACGAAGGTCGCCGACTTCAAAAGCGATCCGGACCGGCGTCTTGCCCTTGTCGATTGGCGAAGGCGTGAGTTCGACCTGCACGGCCTCGCGCGGATCAAGCAGTTCCAGCCGTTCGATTGCGCTCCCGCCGAAGTAGTAGACGTAGAAGGGATTGCCGGACGCATCCTCATCTTCCTCTTTCT
>DATBNA010000335.1:0-4188 GCA_036554545.1 Hyphomonadaceae bacterium | reverse complement strand
GGTGAAGCAGTTCAATCCGAAAAGCGACAAGTCGCTTTCGCTACGGACGCACTGCCAGACCTCGGGCTGGTCGCTGACTGCGCAGGACGTCTACAATAACGCCATCCGCACCTGCCTCGAGGCGATGGCGGCGGCAGGCGGACAGACGCAGTCGCTGCACACCAATTCGTTTGACGAGGCGCTGGCGCTGCCGACGGACTTCTCGGCGCGGATTTCGCGCAACACGCAGATCTTCCTGCAGCAGGAAGCGGGCGTCATGCGGACGATCGATCCGTGGGGCGGCTCCTACTATGTCGAGCGGCTGACCTACGACCTTGCCCGGCGGGCCTGGGAGCACATCCAGGAAGTCGAGGGGATGGGCGGGATGGCGAAGGCCATCGAAGAAGGCCTGCCGAAGCTGCGCATTGAAGAAGCCGCCGCGAAGACGCAGGCGCGGATCGACAGCGGCGTCCAGACCATCGTCGGCGTCAACAAGTTCCGGCTCAACGAGAACGAGGATGTGCCGGTTCTCAAGGTAGACAACGCCAAGGTGCGGCAGTTGCAGCTCGACAAGCTGGCGCGGCTGCGTGGCGAGCGGGATGAAACAGCAGTGGCGGCAGCGCTGGACGCCATCACCAAGGCGACGGAGACCAATACCGGCAACCTGCTGGAGCTGGGCGTGGCGGCGGCGCGCGCCAAGGCGACCGTCGGCGAAATCAGCTACGCCATCGAGAAAGTGGTCGGGCGCCACCAGGCAGTGATCAAATCGATCCAGGGAGTCTATGCTCAGGGCATGACCGCGAAATCAGACAAGGTCGCAACGGCGCGTGCGTTGGCCGACGCGTTCGAGGCCTCCGAAGGCCGGAGGCCGCGTATCCTGATCGCCAAGATGGGTCAGGACGGTCACGACCGCGGACAGAAGGTGGTCGCGTCGGGCTTTGCTGACCTTGGATGGGATGTGGACATCGGTCCTCTGTTCCAGACGCCGGCGGAAGCGGCGCGGCAAGCGGTCGAGAATGACGTTCATGTGGTGGCAGCATCTTCACTCGCTGCCGGACATCTGACGCTGGCGCCCGAGCTACGCCGCGAGCTCGACAAGCAGGGGCGCAACGACATCGTGATGGTGGTAGGCGGCGTGGTGCCGCCGCAGGACTATGAACAGCTCTATGCGGCAGGCGCTGCGGCGATTTTCCCGCCTGGAACCGTCATTGCGGAAGCGGCAATTGAACTGATCGACAAGCTGAAAGCACGGCTTGGGCACAATTCCCGGAATGCCGCCACGGGTTAATCCAGCACCGCAAAGCCTCGATGCATCCAGGTGCACGGCTGTACTAAGTGCATGGTAGCTATGGTGGCAAAGCCTCGAAACGCGTTAGGCTGAAGCCAAGGAGATTCAGCTCATGCAACGCATCGCCGTCTCTGCCCTGCTTGCTCTTGTCCTCGCCGCGTGCACGACCACCCCGACCGTTTACGGACCCGCAGCAACGAGTTCCGCCACCGGCTACCGGCAGACAAAGATCGAAGATGATCGTTTCAGGGTTTCCTTCCGCGCCAATCCGGACCTGAAGGCGCCGCAGGTCGAGGACATGGCGCTTCGCCGCTCTGCGGAGATCGCGCTGGAGAACGGCCGCGAATGGTTCCTGGTCGTCAATCGCTTCACCGAGCTGGTCGGCGGCACGTCGGGCGGCGGCACGAGCGTCGGCGTCGGCGGCAGCTCCGGTTCCTACGGCTCGAGCGTCGGCGTCGGGATCGGCTTCGACCTCACGCCGGATTCCCGCCGGTATGAGTCGACGCTGGAGATCCTGCTCGGCAGCGGCGCCAAACCGTCGAGCCCGGATGCGTACGATGCACGGGCGATCCTGAGCCGGACGCCGGCCTAGCCAGGAATGGGGACGAACATGCTGGTCACCACGACGCCGAATGTCGAAGGCAGGAAGATCACTGAATATCTCGGCGTTGTGACAGGCGAGGCCATCATCGGCGCAAACATTATCCGGGACGTGTTCGCGGCGGTAACCGATATCGTCGGCGGCCGCTCGACCGCATATGAAGAAGCTCTCCGGGAAGCGAGGGAAGCGGCGCTCCGGGAGCTGCAGGACGAGGCGATACAGCGCGGTGGCAACGCTGTCATCGGTGTCGACATCGACTACGAGGTGCTTGGCCAGGGATCGATGCTGATGGTCGCCGCCTCAGGTACGGCTGTTGTCATCGAGTAGGCGGCGCCCAGCCGCGGCAGCCAGGGACAGCGGGACCGGACGGCATGGCGGCAATTGCCGCGTCGACCTCTTCAGCAAAGCCCGCGGCGAACTGCGTTTTCGATACCTGCCACCAAGCCGCGCCGCGAGGTGTGCAGAGCATCCGCGCAAGATTGGGCGCGCCGCCTCGCGTGAACTCTTCCCTGTCCAGGAAGCCGCTTCGCGCCCTGTCCCAGATGTGGAAGGTGGACCAGGTGAATTCGGAAAGAAACGATTCCAGGCGCAACTCGTCTGCAAGGTCGAGGGCGTTTTCGCTGTAGAGGCCCCTCGAGAGGAGTTCGGCCACGTCGCGGTTCTCGATGATGGACAGACGGATCGCCTGGAACTGTGTCAGCGTCGCGTTGTTCTCTGCGCGTCGGAGTTGACCTGTATTCTGCGCAAGCTGGATCCCGACATATATGAGCGAGACGACAACGGCGATCGAGGCGATGACCTGCGAGAGATGTGAAGCCAGTTCGACCCGGCGGCTCCAGTGGCGGCTCAATGGAGCGGACGGCGGCGTTTCACTTGTCCCCGAAGCCATGCCAAGCCGTCCTTGAGTCCCCTGTGACCGCAGCGTAGTAAGCCCGCTTCGGCAACACCAGCCCCAGCGGCCTGAATCGCGTGACGATCGATATCTCCACCCGTGCCGGCCTTGCGCGCGCGATCACGCTGGTGGAGTCACGCCGCACAGACCATCAGAAACAGGCGCGCGAGCTGCTCGCGGCGGCCATGCCAAAAACGGGTAAGGCGCAGCGGATCGGCATCACCGGCGTGCCGGGCGTCGGCAAGTCGACCTTTATCGATGCGTTCGGGATGATGCTGGTGGAGAACGGCCACCGCGTCGCCGTGCTGGCGGTCGATCCGACTTCGCGGCGGTCGGGCGGGTCGATCCTCGGCGACAAGACACGGATGGCAAAGCTGGCGGCGGACGAGCGCGCCTTTATCCGGCCCTCGCCCGCGGGCGAGACCCTGGGCGGCGTCTCGCGCAAGACCCGCGAGACCATGCTCCTGTGCGAGGCGGCCGGGTATGACGTTGTGCTGGTGGAGACGGTTGGTGTTGGCCAATCGGAGACCGTTGTCGCCGACATGGTTGATTTCTTCCTGGTGCTGATGCTGCCCAATGCAGGCGATGAGCTGCAGGGCATCAAGAAGGGCGTGCTGGAGGTCGCGGACCTGATCGCGGTCAATAAGGCGGACATCGACGCCAAGGCGGCGAAGCGCGCTGCGCGGGCCTATGAGGTGGCGCTACACATCATGGAGCCGGCGAGCGCTGACTGGTCGCCGCCGGTGCACACGGTGTCGGGCTTCACGGGCGCTGGTCTGCCCGAGCTCTGGCAGGCGATCGAAACCCATCGGAAGAAGACTGAAAGATCAGGTTCGCGGGCGAAACGGCGTGCGGACCAGCAGGTCCGCTGGCTGGATAGCCTGATTGACGAAGGTCTGGCCCATGGCTTCGCCCACCGGCCGGAAATCGCGTCCCGTTTGCGAACCGTCCGGCAGGCGGTGGCGGCGGGAGAAATTCCGGCATCCACCGCGGCAGACGAACTTCTGGCGCTGTTTTTCGGGCACACCTGACAAGGCGTTAACCTGCGGCTGCCTGTGGTGATTGCTCGTTAGGAGCGCTGGGCTACATGTTTGCCGGTTCGATTCGGGAGCGGCGGCCAATGGCCGGGCGAAACAGGGGGTTTTCGGGACCGGTTGCAGCCTTGGCGGCGGCGGCCCTCTTTGCGTCTGCGCCCGGCGTCGAGGCGCAGCGTGCATCCGCCGACAACGCCGGCAAGCCAATGACATTCGAATGGGGCACCGTCTATGGCGACGTGCCGGCGATCTTTGCCGATGGTGACTTCACGGTAGACACGCCCGATGCGCTGCGCGCCTTCCTGAAGCGCAGCATCTACACACCAGATCCGGTGATCTATCTCAACTCGCTCGGCGGCGACCTCGGCGCCGGGATGGAAGTCGGAAAGATCAT
>DATBNA010000300.1:0-1526 GCA_036554545.1 Hyphomonadaceae bacterium | reverse complement strand
TCGTTGAACAGGCGGGCGGCATGGTCGAGCGCAATCTCGCGCTTCGAGAGGCGGCGAGCCTCAATCCGGGGCCGGGACTTCCTCGCTTTTTCACCGCTCCGGGCCATCGCCAATCCTTCGCGCCGCTGCTGGCGCCTGCGTAAGGCAACATACTCCAATGTCAAATAAGTTGACAAGCGGTTTTAGACGTGCGGATATGCAGACATACGCTGATGTCAAATTTCGGCACGAGACCGGAATGACACCGAAGGGAGGACGACAATGACAACCGCTCACAAGCGTCGCTTTCTGATGCTGGGAACCTCGGTTTCCGCCTGCCTCGGCGCCTGGTGCGCGGCGGCGCCCGCGTCGGCGCAGGAGGCGCCGGCGGTCGAAGAATCGGACGTCGTCATCATCACCGCGCAGAAACGCGAGCAGGATGTTCTCGATGTCGGCGTCTCGGCGCTGGCGGTGTCGCAGGAAGACCTTTCCGAGCAGCGCATCGAGCAGATCCGCGATCTCGGCCGGGCGATCTCGAACTTCAGCGTCAAGGAACAGATCCCTGGAGCGATCCCGGTCGTCACTATCCGTGGCGTTGGACTCGATGATTTCAGCTCCACCAACAACCCGGCGGCCGGCATCTATGTCGACGAGGTGGCGCTGTCCTCGCTCGCGCTGATGAGTTTCGATCTCTACGATCTTGAGCGCGTCGAAGTGCTGCGCGGACCGCAGGGCACGCTTTATGGCCGCAACACCACGGCGGGCGCGGTCAACATCATCACGGCAAAGCCGGCCGACAGGTTCGAGGCGCGCCTGATGGGCGGGGCAGGAAACTTCGATCGCATCGAAGGCGAAGGCATGGTGAACCTGCCTGTCGGCGAACAGGCTGCGTTCCGCCTGTCGGGGCGCTACGTGCAGCAGGGCGAAGGTTTCTGGACCAGCCGCCTGCTTCCCGGCGAGACGCTGGGCGAGCAGGATGTGGCCCAGGCGCGGGCGCAGTTTGCGTTTGCGTTGACAGAGGACTGGGACATCAATCTCAAGCTCGACGGCCTGCGCTCGCGGTCGGAGATGGGCTATGGGGAGCACTTCGGGACGGTGAATTTCGGGACCGGCGTTCCGCCGAACTTCACCTGCGCTCCCGTGCTGGCTGGCCGCATCGATCCGACGCAGTGCACCGATTTCTTCGGCTACACCGACACCGACGGCGATCCTTTCACCGGCGACTGGATACGTGACAACCAGTATGACATCGACCAGCTCGGCGCGACCGCGCGCATCGAAGGCGATCTCGGCTTCGCGACGCTGACCTCGATCACGGGCTATATCGACTTCGACCGCGACTTCTATATCGACTCGGATTCATCCCCCGCCCGACAGTTCGAGTTCAACCAGATGGACCATGTGCAGCAATGGTCAGAGGAAGTACGGCTGGCGGGAGAAACAGGCCGGCTGAACTGGGTGGCCGGCGTCTTTTATTCGAAGGACGATGTGAAGGTCCGCACGCCGGGCTTCCTCGACGATCTGTTCGCGACCGAAGTCTTCATCAC
>DATBNA010000296.1:0-3151 GCA_036554545.1 Hyphomonadaceae bacterium | reverse complement strand
AGGAACCACATCTGCCCCATTGCCGCCGCGCCATAGTACATAGCGATCCCCACGCCTGCGAGACCGAGCGCCAGCAGCATGATGCGCAGGCTCATCGGCGCCGAGTTCTGGTACTCGCGCGGAACAATGATCATGTCCTTCTTCAGCGTGAACATGCAGAGGAAGAAGCAAAGCGCCGAGATGGCGTAGAGCCCGGAGATCGCCAGCATCGAGTACTGTGTCGCCTGCGAGTTGGCGGGTCCACAGAACGCGTACTGCGCCTCCGTGATCGGACGCGCCATGCCCGCTAGCACTTCGGCGACATTCGCCGTGGCGCCGCCCGCTGTGCGGATCGCCTCGGCGGCCGCATCGCAACCTGCATTAGTGAACCCCACAAAGCCCTGTGCTGTCGCCAGCTGACCGAAGACGAAGTCCGAGAGCAGCCCTGCGAAGGGCGGCCCAAGGCCATAGCCGAGAATGTTGATGATGAAGAGCATCACGGCCGTCGAGGTCGCCCGGACGCTGGGCGAGACCACGCCCTGGCTGATCGTGTACTGCGCCGCGAGGTAGCCGTACTTCACGAAGTGGCCCAGCGAGAGGCCGATGGCGCAAATCAGGACGCTGGTGGAGGTGAAGCCCCACACATAGAACGGCACCGAGATGAGGAGGCCGAGGGCGGAGATCCAGGCGATCGCGGTGATCGACTTTGCACGCATCTTCATGGCGAGCCAGCCGGTGATCACCGTGCCCAGGGCGCCGGCTGCATAAGCCGGGGCGTTGACCCACAACGACGCCTCGCCGGCGCTTAGCCCGAAGGTTCTCTGGATGTAGAGGGACTGGAAGCCGGCGATGGCGTAACCGCAGAACGCGGCCATCGTGGCGCCGGCCGTCATCGTCCAGAAGGAGGGCTTGGAGAACATCTCCCTGACCGACGGCCAGAGCTCGGCGCGCTTGGACTTCTTGACGTCCGGCGTTTCGGAATAGCCGCGCGGCGGCTCCTTGATCGTCAGGACGAAAATGATCGCAATAACGATGCCCGGCACGCCCATCACGATGAACGCCCAGCGCCAGCCCCACATGTCGGTGATCTGGCCGCCGATGATGTTGGCCAGCATGGTGCCGAGCGTGACGCCCATGGCGTAATAGCCGAGCGCCGAGGAACGCTTGGCCGCCGGATAGTAGTCGGCGATCAGCGAGTTGGCGGGCGGCGTGCAGCCGGCCTCGCCGATGCCGACGCCGATGCGGCAGATCAGGAGCGCCATGAAGCCGGTCATGATCACTGTTCCGCCAATGACCACGTCGGCGGAGAAGCCAGTGAGCGCAGTGAAGGCGGACCAGATCGCAAGGCTTATGCCGATGATCCATACGCGGTTCTTGCGCTCGGACATGCGCGCCAGCGGGATGCCGACGATCGTGTAGAAGACGGCGAAACCCGCGCCAGTGAGAAGGCCGAATGCAAGGTCGGAGATCGCGATCTCCGCCTTCAGCGGACGCGCTACCACCGACAGCAGCGCACGGTCCATGAAGCTGAGGATGTAGATGATCAACAGCGCGTTCAGCACGTAGCTGCGATAGGTCGGACTGCCGAAGCCGGTGAGATAGCCGTCCGTAGCTGCGCCGGGCGTCGCCGCTCCTGCGGCGGCGGTCTGCGTTCCCATCGACTTCCCTCCCGAGAGCGGCCTTTCAGGCCAGCTTACTTTTTTCCTAAGGACAGGGTGGCGGGTTTGTCACGCGCGGTCCACCGGGATTCTGCCCCGGCGAGAACGGCGGGCCTGACAACCCTGTGTTGCTGCGAAGCAAAAACGGCCGGCCCCCTGCGCGGGAACCGGCCGCTGTAATCTTCGCTACGCTAGTGTGTGGCGGCGAGCATGTCCTTCTTCAGCGTCAGCGACGAGAGGAAGAAGAAGACCGCTGTCGGGATGAAGACCAGCGCAGTCGCGACCATCGATGAGCGCAGGCCCTGGGCATAAGCGGCCCCGCATGCAGCCTGCTGGTCGGCCGGCAGGTTCGCAAGTTCCGCGGGGTTACGGCACAGCTCGCCTGTCAGCACGCCGCCCAGGCCAGCCTCTTTCAGCTCCATGCCCATGAACATGTCGCTGAGCGCGCCGGTCAGCACCGGACCGATGCCGTTGCCGATCAGCGCGATCAGAAGCAACAGGATCGCGATCGCCGAGGCGCGTCCGCGAGAGGACACCACGCCCTGCCCGATCGTGTACTGCGAACCGAGGTAGAGGTAGTGGAAAGTCGCGCCCGCAAACCACAGCGGCGCAGCGACGGTGTAGAGGTTCTCCGTCGGCTGGTAGTAGGCAAAGATATACAGCACTGGCGCCACGACAAAGCCCAGCACCGGCACCAGCGACACGGCTGTTGGGAGCCGCGAGGAGAACCGATCGATCAGGAAGCCGCCGAGAAAGGTTCCCAGCGCTGCGAACAATGCGAGCGGCCCGCCGAACTGGATGGCGAATGCGCCGGCGTCGACGCCATGCATGCGGGCGGCGAACGGCGCCTGGAAAGCCACGAGACCGTAGCCGACAAGCGCCGCAAGCGAGGCGCCCATCGCCATCGTCCAGAAGGTCGGCTTGGGACCAAGCTCCTTGAGGGTCTCGATCATGCTCGCACGCTCGCCTCTCTTGACCCCCGGAGGGTCAGAGAAGCCGCGAGGCGGCTCCTTCACGGTCAGGAGCAGCAGAAGCGCGACCAGGACGCCGGGCGCGCCGATGACGACGAAGGCGACGCGCCAGCCTTCGACCTGGCTCCAGTCCAGCATGTTGACCGCCCAGGTCCAGCCCCAGTCCTCGAACATTTTCTGCAGGGCCGGGCCGTTGAGGCTGCGTGCGATCGGACCGCCGAAATAGTTGGCGAGCGCGCTGCCGATGGTGACGCCCATTGCAAAGATGGCGAGGGCGTTGGCGCGGCTGCGCGGCCTGAAATAGTCGCCGATGATGGAGTTGGAGGGCGGCGTGCCGCCTGCTTCGCCAATGGCGACCCCGATGCGCGCCATGAGAAGGAAGAGGAAGGACGTTGCAAGGCCGCACAGCGCGGCCATCACCGACCAGAGCGAAATGCAGAGCGCCATGATGATGACGCGGTTGTAGCGGTCGGCCGCCATGGCGATGGGGATGCCCATCACGGCATAGAAGATCGCGAAGGGCGGACCGTTGAGGAAGCCGTA
>DATBNA010000278.1:0-3227 GCA_036554545.1 Hyphomonadaceae bacterium | reverse complement strand
TCTGCTTCGGAGACATCGACGCCAAGCTGATTACTTATCACCGGCGCGACTGGGGCGAAAACTCGATCCGCTTTGCTACTTATGCACCGGCAGGGTCGCTGATCTCGGCCAGCACGAGCGCTCCCGAGCCGAAGTCCGGCGAGAGTATCCTTCGCGGCCAAATCAACTGGCGGCTTTCGGAAAGTCACTCGATAGAGATCGCGGCCGAGACGGCCTACAACTTTCTCGAGAACATCACGGAGTTCACCTCCGAGACGCCGGGCGGAAGTACGACGTTCTTCCTCGACGGCTCCGATACCAAGGTGGAGGAGTTCCGCAACGAGTTCCAGATTTCGGACATTTGGACGGTGTCGCCCAACCTGACGCTGGAACCGGGCTTCAAGTTCGAGACGTCGCGGATCGAGCAGGACATCAACTACGCCGCGCGGCCTGACCTCCATGCCGAGCGTGAGTTCGAATACCCGAAGCCTTCGATCACGGCCGCCTGGCGCATACAGCAGGGACAGCAGCTGCGCCTGAGTTATGAACGAGAGGTAGCGCAGCTTTCGTTTGCGGACTTTGTCTCGGCGGCGGATTTCATCGCCAATCAGAATACAGGCGGAAATGCCGAGCTGGTTCCGGAGCGTACATGGGCGCTCAATACCGAGTTCGAGCAGCGCTTCGGACGCGGTGGCGTCATCACACTCTTCGGCTCCTATGACGAGGTCGAGGATGTGCAGGACTTCGTGGTGATCCTTATCGATCACGATTCCAATCCGTTGACGGCTACCGTCCCGGTCGATGCACCCGGAAATATTGGCGATGGGACGCGCTGGTCGCTCGGCTTCCGCGCCACTGTGCCGCTGGAAGGCATCGGGCTCGCCGGCGCGCGCCTCGACGCCAGCCTTACGGGTGGCGGCTCGGAAGTGGTCGACCCGGTTACGGGCGAGACGCGTGAGTTCTCGGACGAGTTCAAGGAGAATTGGTCGATCGCCTACCGGCACGACCTTCCGGCGCAGAAGTTCAGCTATGGCTTTCGTTACGCCGACGGCGGCCCCGGGACGGCCTATCGATTCAACGAAACGTCGCGGCGAAGCCGGGAAGATGCGGACATCGGCGTCTGGATCGAGACCACAGCCTTCTTCGGCTTGCGCATCCGTGCGGGTCTCGATGACATCTACCCGGCGGAGTACGCGCGGACGCGCGTGATCTACACGCCCGATCGCGCAGGCGCGCCTGTTCGCGTCGAGCAAACGCACTCTACCAACGGCCTGCAGCCTTTCGTGCGAGTGTCGGGAAAATTCTAGAAGCGGACTTCGTCGAAGACGCGGGTTACGTCGCGCTTCCACTCGCCATGGTATTTCGCCAGCAGCCGCTCGGCGGGATTGATGCCGCTCTCGGCGATCTCTTCGACCTCGGCAAGGAAGATGGTTTCGTCCTCGCCCTTGGCGTTTATCTGCTTGCGGCGGGCGAGGCCGCCGCGAGCAAGCACCACGATCTCGCGGGCGACAGCCTGTGCGGTCGTGTTGCGGATGGGCGCCTTGAGGCCAAGCGTCTGAACCGCACGGCGGAGAGCTTCGCGGTCGCCAGCGGTCCAGCCCTTCACAATCTCCCACGCGGCGTCGAGGGCCTTGCTGTCGTAGAGCAGTCCGACCCAGAGCGCAGACAGCGCGCAGAGACTTGCCTGGGGTCCGACGTCAGCACCGCGCATTTCGAGGAAGGTCTTGAGGCGCACTTCGGGGAAGATGGTCGAGAGGTGGTCGTCGAAATCGTCCATCGCCGGCTTTTCGCCCGGCAGAGCCGGCAACTTGCCTGCAAGGAAGTCGTGGAAAGATTGTCCCGAACAGTCGATGTAGCGCCCGCCACGGCGCACGAAGTACATCGGAACGTCGAGCGCATAGTCGACATAGCGCTCGAAACCGAAACCGGCATCGAAAGCGAAGGGCAGCATGCCGGTGCGATCAGGATCAGTGTCGGTCCAGACATGAGAGCGGTAGGACAGGAAACCGTTAGTGCGGCCCTCGGCGAAGGGCGAGTTGGCGAAAAGCGCTGTGACGATGGGTTGGAGCGCGAGGCTGACGCGCATCTTCTTCACCATGTCCGCCTCGGAGCCGAAATCGAGGTTGGATTGCACCGTACACGAGCGGAACATCATCTGCCGCCCGAGGCGGCCGACCTTCTCCATGTAGGCCCTCATGATGCCGTAGCGCCCCTTGGGCATCATCGGCGTTTCATCGAACGACCAGATGGGCGAGAAGCCAAGGCCAAGGAAAGCGGCGCCCATCGGCTCGGCGATGGCGCGCGTCTCATGCAGATGGTCGGAAATCTCCTTGCAGGTCTCGTGGATGGTGGCCAGCGGCGCACCGGAGAGTTCGAACTGGCCGCCAGGCTCGAGGCTAAGGCTGGCCAAGCCCTTCTTGCCGCCGATGATATTGTCGCCTTCATGGATCGGCGCCCAGCCATACTCCGTCGACAGACCTTCGAGCAGTTTGCGGATCGAGGCCGGACCATCGTAGGGCAGCGGCCGCAGCGTCTTTTCGATGAACCCGAATTTCTCGTGTTCCGTCCCGACGCGCCAGTCGGATGCAGGCTTGGCGCCGCCAGCGATGCGTTCGACGAGTTCGGTTTTGTCGCGGATTCGGGGTGCGGACGCGTCGATGTCGCGTGTGGGCGTGGTCATGCGATCCGTCCGGAGGCTGGTCCTCACCAGCCAGATAGGTATGCCCGCTTAGGTGCGCCAGCAGGGTCCGTCAAATGTTCGGTTGGTGAAGGAATTCTATCCGGTCGAAGAGGAAGGCTAACGCCAGTCTCCGGCGAGAGCCTGATATAGCGCCAGCGCGGCGACGGCTGCGGTCTCTGCACGAAGAATGCGCGGCCCGAGACCAACAGGTCTGACATAGGAAAGGCCGCGCAGGCGCTTTCGTTCCGCAGGCGAGAAGCCGCCCTCCGGTCCGATCAGGATCGCACCCCTGCCAGCGCCAAGGGACTTAAGCACATCGGCGATGGGCCTTGCTCGACCGGCTTCGCCTCCCCAAGGCTTGCCGCCCTCGTCTCCTGCTTCGTCAGCGTAGATGAGAAGGCGGGACTCGTCCCAGCCAGCCAGCACCTGGTCCAGTTTCGCGGCGTCGCGTACAGGAGGAACGTCCAGCCGTTCTGTCTGCTCGGCCGCCTCCACGGCGATACGCTGCAAACGGTCCGTCCGCACCGTGTCGGCGTCGGTGCGTTCGGTGAGGACAGGCCGGATTTCC
>DATBNA010000226.1:0-5438 GCA_036554545.1 Hyphomonadaceae bacterium | reverse complement strand
CCTCAGGCCTTTCGTAGCCATCAGCAACAGCGCCTCGTCTTCCGTGCGCAGATAGATCGAGCACACATCGGCGACCATGGTGTTGGCGATAAGCTCGACGACCCGCTCAAGACGCTTCGGGTCCTGCGCCTGGTTGGCCATCAGTGCGCGCAAGCGGCTCAGCAATAGCTTGGGCCCCGCCCCGCCGCCGGCGGGCGGCCGCGGCGGCGCACCGCCTTTCTCACCTTGTCTGCCGCGTTCGCTCAAGGCCGCTCCGAAATCAGGGCCCTGAAGAGCCCTGCCCTTAGTCTGCGTCCAGCCCATAGGCAGTGTGCAACGCTCGCACCGCCAGCTCGGTATAGGACGCATCGATCAGCACGGAAATCTTGATCTCCGATGTCGAGATCACCTGGATGTTGATGCCTTTTGATGACAGGGCCTGGAACATCGTCTTGGCGACCCCGGCGTGGCTGCGCATGCCTACGCCGATGACGGATACTTTGGCGACATTGCTGTCGACATGGAGACTTTCATAGCCGACCTTGTCACGCAGCTTTTCCAGCACCGCCTTGGCATGTGCTGCATCGCGGTCCGGCGCCGTGAACACGATGTTCTGGCGGCCTTCCGTTTTGGCGGAAGCCTGTACGATCATATCGACGTTGACGCCGGCGTCGGCCAGCGCCCCGAATATGGTCGCGGCGACGCCCGGATGGTCTTCGACGCCGATCAGGGAGAATTTGGCTTCGTCCCGGGAATAGGCGACGCCGCTTACGACCTGCTTTTCCACGATCTGTTCCTCATCGCACACAAGCGTTCCGGTATTGGGTTTGGCCAAGGGCCCTTCGAAGGAGGAGAGCACGCGCACCGGTACGCGATGGTTCATCGCAAGTTCGACCGAGCGCGTCTGCAGCACCTTGGCGCCCAGCGACGCCAGCTCCAGCATCTCTTCGTAGGAAATCTTCTCCAGCCGCCGCGCCTTCGACGTGATGCGCGGGTCGGTGGTGTAGACGCCATCAACGTCCGTATAGATGTCGCAGAGCGAGGCCTTCAGTGCCGCGGCAACGGCCACGGCCGATGTGTCCGATCCACCTCGGCCGAGCGTCGACACGCGCCCGTTGCTGACGCCCTGAAAGCCGGCCACCACGGCGATCTCACCGGAATCGACCGACTTGATGAACTCGGGATTCTCGCAGCCAAGAATGCGTGCCTTGCCGTGCGCCTCGTCGGTCTTGAGCTGCAGCTGCCATCCGAGCCAGGACCGCGCCTTGAGCCCGCGCTTGCGCAGCGCCAGCGCCAGAAGCCCGGACGTCACCTGCTCGCCGGAGGCGACCACCACATCATACTCGTCGTCGAAATCGGCCCCGTGCAGGTCTGGCCCAGCAGCTCCTTTGGCCCATTCGACGAGCTGGTTCGTCGTGCCCGACATAGCTGACACGACCACGGCCAGTCCCTGGGCCTCTTTCTTCCGCGCCGCGACGATGTCCGCCACGTGCGCAATGCGCTCGAGGTTGGCGACCGACGTCCCGCCGAATTTCAGAACCAGGCGACTCATGAAGGCGGCTTCCGCACGCTGTTGGACCTAGACCGGCCGGAAACCCCTGCGACAGGCGCATTGACCTCCATCCCCCGGCAACCGACCTTCTAGAGTGGGCGGTAACAAAGCGGAACCGCTTTTGCCTCCGCCCTGTCAGAAGGCCAGCTATACTCGCCGGGGACCAGCCGGCAGACGCATTAAGCAAAGATATCCGATGGGCAAGACCCTTGTTCGCGACGAGACCATCCCCGAAGCGCCCAGCGTCGATCCGGCCGAGATCGACAAGTTCCGGGCGATAGCCGCCGACTGGTGGTCGCCAACAGGCAAGTTCGCGCCGTTGCACAGGTTCAACCCGGTCCGCCTGACCTTCATCCGGGATACGGCTGTCGCTCACTTCAGGCTCGACGACAAGACCCGCAGACCGCTGGAAGGCCTGCGTTTGCTGGATGCTGGCTGCGGCGGCGGGCTGGTGACCGAACCCATGGCCCGGCTCGGGGCCCACGCCGTCGGGGTCGACGCAGGCGACGCCAACATCAAGGCCGCCATGGTCCATGCCGACGCCGTTCACGTTGACGTCGACTACCGGGTCGGGACCGTAGAAGGGCTTATCGCCGCAGGCGAGAAACCGTTCGACATCGTTCTCGCCCTGGAGGTGATCGAGCATGTCGCCGATCCTGCGCAATTCCTCGACGATTGCGCAAAGCTTCTTGCCCCGGGCGGCCTCCTCGTCATGGCGACCCTCAACCGCACCGCGAAAGCCTTTGCCCTCGCCATCGTCGGCGCGGAGCATGTGCTGCGCTGGCTGCCCGCCGGCACGCATGAGTGGTCGAAATTCGTGACGCCTGAGGAAGCCCGCAGCGCACTGGAGAAGGCCGGCCTCGCTGTGGACCAGCCGGTCGGCGTCTCATTCTCCCCCCTTTCGGGCCGGTGGTCGCTCGGGAGCGACGCCGCCGTGAACTACATGTTAGTCGCCAGAAAGGCGCCGTAGCCGGAAAAGGACTGATGCCGCAAGAAAACGGCCGCATCCTGATCGACGATCTCGAAGGCACGCCCTACGCGGCGGCGCCGCCCGGCGCGCCTGCCTTCGTGCCGGGCCAGCCGGTCAGTGGCGAGCGCGAGGACTGGCTGAAGCGCTACAACATCCCGCCGGCCGCGCCAGCACAGCCAGAAGACGAAGACCCGTTGAGCGCCAGGTACGTCCGCTTCGATGTCGATGAGACACCGGGTTCGATCCTGCACTACTGGTTTGCGTTTTCGGCCGACCGGCCCGCCACTCTCGGCGACCGCATGAGCCTCTGGTTCGGCGGCGGCTTCGAACTCGACCGCGTCATTGCCCATCGCTTTACCTCGATCGTGGCGAAGCTGGCCTCCGGCGAGGCTGTTCGCTGGGCGGCCCATGGTCCTCACGAGCGGCTTGCCGCCATTGTTGCGCTCGACCAGTTCAGCCGCTCGATCTTCCGCCATACTCCCGGTGCGTTCGAGAATGACGCGCTTGCGCTCAAGCTGGCGAAGGAAGGCATCGCCCAGCGCGAGGACAGGATGCTGAAGCCGGTCGAACGCTGGTTCGCCTACATGCCGCTCGAACATTCCGAGTCGATGGACGACCAGAACTTCAGCGTCGAAAAATTTGCCGAGCTCCTGTCGGCGGCGACGCCCGAGACCCAGCCGCATTTCGCTTCGGCCTTCGACTACGCCAAACGCCATGCCGCTGTGATCAAGCAGTTCGGCCGTTTCCCGCACCGCAACGATATCCTCGGACGCCCGTCGACCGAAGCCGAGCTGGCCTTCCTCAAGAGGCCGGGTTCCCGTTTCTAGCTGTTCCGAATTTCAGTCTGGACGCCTGCCGGGGGCGAGCGGCGAACGTCATCGCACAACTCGCCCCCTTCGGCCTTACGGATGACATCGCCCGCTTCCCGGGGCGAGGCCGATCCGCCCCTTAGCTCGCGAAGTAGTCAATCAGCGCGTCAGCCGCCGCTGCGCCAAGCGCGCGCGCATCTGCGTCCGGAATCTGGTCCCAGAGTTCAACGGTGATTCCGGGGGCATTGAGCTGCTCCAGCGCCCAGCCCTTGGACGTGCCGCCATTGGCGTTGTGGCCATAGCTCCACTCGGGCGCCGCCATGAGGCGTTCCTTGAACACCTTCTCCAGCGCAGGAAGGAAACCGATTGAAGGCGAAGCCGCATCGAGCGGCGGCGCATAGATCACGGTGCGGTCGGTGGAATGGAAGTCCATCATCGAGACGACCCGGCGCGATCCAGCCTGCGCCTTTATCCACTCCGACAGCGCCTTCGTTTCAGGCTGGCTGAACGCTCCCCAGTCGCGATTGAGATCGACGCCGCCGGCATTCAGCCGCCAGTGACCGCCGTCGACGCCGTCCGGGTTGGGCATGGGCGCGAGAATGATGCGGTGCCTCGCGCGGAAGCGGATGGCCCTGTCGTCGCTGCGATTGACCAGGCGATCCAGAAAGCCGCGGAACGCCTCCTGCCCGGAGGTCTCGGGCGGGTGCTGGCGCGTCAGAGCGACTATGGCCTCCATGCCGCCGCCGCCGACAAATCCCACCAGCGGCCGGCCTTCCAAGGATGCGCCATAGCTCTGCTCGGCGAAGCCCCTTCCTGAGAGCATCCGGCGCGTCCATTCGATATTGTCGCGCGAAGGCGAGATCGGCTGGCCGGCGACCCAGAGCACGCCCTTCGGCACATCGAGCTTCAGGCTCGCACGCGTCTTCCGCTCGTGTAGCGAGACCTTGTCAGCAGCGAGTTCTGTCCAGTTCGCGCCATCCTCGCTCACATGCGGCGCATAGCGATGTTCGTAGTCTGTGTAGTCCAGAGTCACCGTTACTGTGCGCGACTGGTCAGAACGGATGCGGAAGGCGAACCAGGGGCTGGGATTGATGCCTTCGACTAGCGTCGGCTCGTGGTCCACGGAGACAACCACCGAACCATCCGGCGCGATGATGCAGTCATGCCGTCCAGCCGATGGGAAGGCGGCATCCACCGTCATTCCGGCGCCGACACAGATTGCATTTTGCGGGGATGGAGAAAGCGACGAACAGCCGGCGAGACCCGCGGCGAGTGCAAATGCAGCTCGTTCAACCGCGATAGTCTTCAAGCTCGGCCTCCACGCGTGCAATCCCCCGGGTGACGCGTGGCAGCGCGTGAGACCCGAGCATGCGTTTAATCTTGCCACGAGTCGCGGTGAAGCATCTGAAGGCAATCAGAACTGCGGCGAATCACCCCGTGTGCTTTCGAGGCGACATCGGTCCGCAACGAACTGTCACCAACCGTGACCGGCGGCCGCCACTAGAAGGTCTTGCGTATGCTGCCATAGAGGAAGCGCCCCTGCGGATTGTGCAGGTCGCCGAGATAGCCGAAGTTGGTGTCGGCCAGCGGCGGCTCTTCGTCGAAGATGTTGCGCATCCCGACGCGGAATCGGGTTGGCGTGTCGGTGTCGTAGCCAAGTTCGTACTGCACATAGAGATTGTGCGTCTGGTGGTCGTCGATGATCCAGTTCTGGCCCGTCGCCGTCAGCACGATGTCCGGATCGTAGACGTCGCCCACATACGAGGTGAACCAGCCTGCGCCCCACGCGTCCTTGCGCCAGGTCAGCGCGCTTGTGTAGCGCCACTCCGGTCGGCCGAAGCGGCGAACGAGATCGCCTTGCCCGCCGACGGTGAGCGCGGAAGGAATGTCGCCGTTCGCGGCCGCCTGATTGATGATGGCGCCGTTCGGAGAAACGCCCTGGAAGAATTTGTCGAGGAAGGCCACATTGATGCGGAACGAGAAGTCGCCGATCGGGGTGTCGTCGAGATCGTAATAGAGGCCGAAATCCCAGCCCTGTACTGTCCGCTCGTCGAGGTTGAGATAGTTGTCGTCGACGAACTGGATGTCGCCGACCGGCGCCAGGCCGGTTCCAGTGAAGGCGGTGACA
>DATBNA010000214.1:0-3346 GCA_036554545.1 Hyphomonadaceae bacterium | reverse complement strand
TACGCGCTGCTGCGCTCGATTCTCCGGAGCGGTAGCGACGCCGACGTCGCCAAGGCGGTCGCCTACGGCAAGCGGATCAAGGTGTATCCGCTCGCGCAGGCGACCAACCCGCCGCCGACCACGTTCGTCGACGCGATGGATGTCGTCTACGACTCCACAATTCCCCATGATCTGCGTTTTTTCCAGTCGCTCGACCGCGTAGTGCAGACGGAGCCTTGGCTCGTGCGCGACAAGCTAATGATCGACATGCTCAAGTCGATCGGCATTGAGAAGGGCAAGCCGTTCAGTCCCGACGCGGCGATGCGGGATATTCTGAACTCGGCAGCGCGCGAAGCCCGCGCCCTGCTCGAGATGCGCTATGAGGGGATGTTCAGGCCCTATTTCGACATCAGCCGGTGGGCGCTGCCGGCGATGCCCGACTATCTCAAGGCATCGTCAGACGGCTTCTCCGATCCAACCGCTTATCCATTCGATAGCCGCGGCCTCGCCTTCACCTTCGCCTTCTTCACGCCGAAGCACCTCGGGCAAGGCCAGTCCTATCTGATGACGCTGAAGGACAAGGACGGGCAAACTCTGGACGGCAGCAAGAGCTATCGGCTCGCGGTGCCTCCGAACGCACCGGTGAACCAATACTGGTCGGCGACGGTCTACGACCGCGCCACTCACGGCCTGATCCGCGACGTGCCGCGATCGGGACGCGGCTCGCAGAGTCCCGGACTGCAGAAGAACCCGGACGGTTCGGTGGATATCTACTTCGGACCCAAGGCGCCGCCCGGCAAGGAGTCGAACTGGGTGCCGACCAACCCGGGCGGCCAGTTCGAGGTGCTCTTCCGCTTCTACGGTCCCGAGAAGCCTCTGTTCGACAAGACGTGGAAGCTGCCGGACATCGAGAGGATGCGCTGAGGAGGGTTGTCATGACGACAGACCATAACGGATCGCAAAAGATCGAGACGCGCATCGGCACGCTCGAATTCACCCACGACTTTGCCAACGGCTATCCGACCGACGCGACGATCGAGAAGCTGTACGACGAGCGCGATCTCCAGCGCGCCTGCCAGGCCTATCTCTGGTCCCTTCCGGCGGTCGCGTTCACTTCGTTTCAGCACGGACTCACGAAGGAGCTCGGCGCCAGGAACGGACAGATCGTCTCCCTGCTGTCTTACGAGGCAAAGCGCAGAGTCCTGACCGCCAATGCCACGACGCCGTACTATCTCGGGTTCGCCGATCTCTCCGCGGGACCGCTGGTATTGGAAATGCCGGCGCGCGGCGTCCAGGGTGCGATGAACGACTCGTTGCAACACGCCATTCCGGGGACCGGAGCGCCCGGCAAGTATCTCGTGCTGGGGCCGGGGCAGAACGCGCCGGACAACGTCGACGGCTTCATCGTGCGTCGCTCGCCAACCGTCAACATCTTCCTCGGCGTGCGACTGACTGACCCCGATCCGGAAAGTGTGAAGGCGGCGCTGGCGCAACTGCGGATGTATCCCTACGCGCAACGCGACAATCCGCCCAAGATGGAGGTCCTGGACGCGGGCACGAAGGCATGGAGCGGTCTGCCTCCGCGCGGGATGGCGTATTGGGAGCGGCTCGATGACGTGATCCAGAGTGAGCCTATCGAGCCGCGCGACATCTTCTACCACGCGATGCTGCGGCCGCTCGGCATGGAAAAGGGCCAACCCTTCAAGCCGGACGCGCGGCAGACGAGGATCCTGACCGATGCCGCGTTGGTCGGCGAGGCCATGGCGAAAGCCAATACCGCGGAGCGCCGCTTTGCGGGCGGGAGATTCCGACCCGACGCGCACTGGGACTTCGCGCTGCAACTGGATGCCGACGATCCCGATGCATTCTGGAACTTGCTCGACGAGCGCGCCTCCTGGTTCTACGAAGCCATCGGCGCCGGGCCGGACATGGCGCCCAAGCGGCCCGGACCGAACTCGGCCTACCTCAGTGCATACAAGGACAAGGCTGGCGCCTGGCTGGATGGCGGCAGGTCCTATCGCCTGCGCGTTCCGGTCAACCCGCCGATCAAGCTGTTCTGGTCGGTCACACTCTATGATGTCGACACGCGCGCGCTGATCCTCAACGACCAGAAGATTGCCGATCGCTCATCGCGCATGAACCTGCGCAGGAACGCCGACGGTTCGGTGGACATCCATTGCGGACCGAAGGCGCCGGCTGGCTTCCAGCAGAACTGGATTCCGACCGTTCCCGGCAAGAACTGGTTTGCCTATTTCCGGTTCTACCAGCCGACCGAAGGCTACTTCGATCGGTCCTGGCCGTTGCCTGACTTCGAGCAAATATAGATCGAGACAACTACGATCGGGTCTAAGACGAGTCAGAAGCGCACGGTCCCGGATGCCAGCGTCGAGTTGCCTTCGAAGCGATCCTCGCCGTTGAACTCCTGATAGTGGCGCAGGTTGAAAATCAAAGGTCTGTTGTCGATCAGCGTCGTGTAGCTGAGGCCAGCGCCGATCGCATCGACCTGTCCCTTCACAGTGCGCGAGAACGCTGTCGGACCGGAATCGTACTCGAGCTGGCGGTAGTCGTAGCCGACGACGCCGATGACGAGCCCTTGGGCAACCTCGAGCCCGATCGCCCATTCCCAATGAAATTCGTCGCCGCTCTTGTAGTTGGTCGCGGTGTTCTCGAAGTTGAAAGTGAAGCCTGCCGTGCCGTTGAGCTGCAGCTTCGAGGGTTTGTGCTCCCAGGTGAACGCCCAGCCGATGTCGATGCCTGGGCGGTGGAACCCGATGATCGGCTCGAAGCCCGGCTCCCAGAAGCCCGTGGGGGTTACCACCTGGATGTAGACGGTATGAGCGAAGTCGCCGTTCTGCCATCCAAGCTGAGCGCGGGGAACGATGTCGCCGAGGCCCCAACCCTCGGTACTCGCGGCCGCCGTCAAAGCGCCGATGGTGACGTCTGCTTCGACGTCGACATAGCCGACGGGTATCGTCACGCTTAATCCCAGATTGCCGCCGAAGACCTTCCGTTCGGGCACATAGAGGATGTTGACGCCGGTGGTGAAGCCCTTGGCCTCGGCGCCGGCATTGATGGTCACGCCGCCAAAGCTGATCGTGCTGTTGACCTCGCCTTGATAGTACCCGTACAGGTTGGTCACGTAGGTGCCGGCTGGCGGCGTGATACCAGCCTCGAAGGCGCTCCCGCCCAGTCCGTAAGTTGAGAAGCCATATTCGGCGGCGTTGCCCTCCGCGCTGGCGGCCGCCAAGCAGCACACGGCAGCCAGGGCGCGGGAGCCAGACGACAGCGCTCGCACTGTGCGCTCCTTTGCCAAGTTGCGCGAAAAGTAGGCATCTACGTTTAGTCTGATTCGCTCGTTCCGCCGTTG
>DATBNA010000146.1:0-2000 GCA_036554545.1 Hyphomonadaceae bacterium | reverse complement strand
AAGCCAAGCACGCAACCGGCGAACGCCGCGCGTTCTTCGACCAGCGCCTGATCGACAAGGCCAAGGCGCGCCAGCAGCTCGAAGTAGAGATCAGCGAAGGCCTCGAACGGGGTGAGTTCGTCGCCGTGTTCCAGCCGAAGGTGAAGCTCGAAACCGGGGAGCTGGTGGGCGCGGAAGCTCTGGCGCGCTGGCGCAGGCCGGATGGCGCAGTTATCTCGCCCGGCAAGTTCGTGCCGGTCTGCGAGGAGATGGGGCTGATCGGCAAGCTCGGTCGGGTTGTGATGCGTGACGCGTGCTTTGCGGCCGCAGGGTGGACGCGCAACGGCATCGCCGCGCGCATCGCAGTCAACGTCTCGCCCCAGCAGTTCGACGAGCCCGACTTCATCCAGTCCGTCTACCAGGCCTTGGACGATTCAGGTCTCGATCCAAAGCAGCTTGAACTGGAGATAACCGAGTCCGCCGCCGTCGCCGATCCGGATCGCGTCGCGCGCATCATGTGGCCGCTGCGCAATCGTGGCGTGCGCCTCGCCATCGACGATTTCGGCACGGGGCATTCCAACTTCGCCTCGATCACGCGCCTGCCGTTCGATGTCTTCAAGATCGACCAGCAATTCGTCCGCGCACTGGCGACCGACACCAACGCGCCCGCCATCGTCGAGATGATCCTCGCCATGGCCGAGGCGCTGGGTCAGGAAACGGTCGCGGAGGGCGTCGAAACCAAGGAGCAGGCGGACTTCCTCGTTCGCCGCGCCTGCACGATCGGGCAGGGCTATTACTATTCGCCGCCGCTGCCGGCGGACGAATTCGACCTGTTCGTGCGCTCCTGGCGTCCGCGCCCGGCGACCAAGTTCGCCGCCTGATTTGGTTTAGATTCAAGGCGCTATTGTCGACTTCTTCCGCCTATACAAGCTGTTCCATATCGATTTTCGATAAAAAGTAATTGCCCGCCAACGGCGCTCCGTCGTAGTATGAACACGGGTCAGGAACAGGACTTCGCCTTCGCATGACTTCGGAACCCGTCTGGCATTCCACCACCATTCTGGCGGTGAAGAAGAAGGGCAAGCTGGTCCTGGTCGGCGACGGCCAGGTGTCGATGGGCGAGACCGTGATGAAGGGCAACGCCCGCAAGGTGCGGCGCATCGGCGAGAAGGGTGAGATCCTCGCCGGCTTCGCAGGCGCCACTGCAGACGCCTTCACGCTCTTTGAGCGTCTTGAACAAAAACTCGAACGTTTCCCCGGCAATCTTCAGCGCGCCGCCGTGGAACTCGCAAAAGACTGGCGCACTGACAAATACCTCCGGAACCTCGAGGCGCTCATCATCGTGGGCGATGCGACTTCGCTGCTCGTCATCACGGGCAGGGGAGATGTGCTCGAGCCGGAGCATCCTATCGCGGCCATTGGTTCAGGGGGCAACTATGCGCTGTCCGCCGCACGAGCGCTGTATGAGTACGAAGACGACGCCGAAAAGATCGCCCGCAAGGCGATGACGATAGCGGCCGAAGTCTGCGTCTACACCAACAGCAACTTCGTCGTGGAGACCCTCAATGTTTGACAAGGGCGATATCCTCGCCGCTGTCGAAGCCGGCGCCATCTCGAAAGAGAACGCCACCCGTTTCGAAGCCTTCCTCAAGGCGCGCAACGATCCCGATCGCATGCTCGATCCGGAAAACCTGCGTTTCCTGTCCAACTTCAACGATATTTTCCTCACCATCGGCGTCGTCATCCTGATGACCGGCCTTGGCTTCCTGTCCTGGATCGCCGCCAGCAACATTTTCGGTCTTGAGGGAATATTCGATGGCGACGGACCCGGCCCGGACGTCATCAACCGGTTCAAGATCGCCGCCTCGCTTGTGCCGGTGGTGCTGATCGCCGGGGCCTGGCTGCTGGCGGAATATTTCTGCGGCAAACGCAGGCTTCTCCTGCCGTCCATGGCCTTGTCGGTCACCGTCGTCAGCGCGGCCGCCGCGTTGATGACGATCCTGATGATGCCGACGACCGAA
>DATBNA010000134.1:0-6712 GCA_036554545.1 Hyphomonadaceae bacterium | reverse complement strand
GCAAGCGCACTGCAAAGCCTTGCGAAGCCCGGACCCATTCCGCCTCCCGAAACCTGTGGGGACTTAAGGCCAGATGCCGACCAAGGGGAACCCCGGCGGCAGCCTGCCGTTTAGTGCGCGAGCATGACTGGAGGCGCGGGTATGACCCGGCGGCGCGCGAAAATCGCCTGGGGCTCGGGGGCGCTGGCGGGGATCCTCGCCATCGCCACGGGCGGCATGGCGATGGCGCCGCCAGACGGTCCGGTCCGTATGTCCAACCTGGAAGTCCGCGAAGTCGTCAGCGACATCGGCGGTTTCGATGTGATCGACAGCAGCGGCGCACATGTTGGCGAAGCGATCTCCGTCGACACCGACCGGCGTGGACTGGCGCGCTGGGTCAACGTCGCGCTTGATCAGGGCGGGGAGGTGAAGCTGGCTTCCTTCCGCGCCTGGCTAGACGCGGGCAAACAGACAATCGCGCTCCAGCTCCCCGAGGACATCGTGCAGAGCCGCGCCGAGGCGGGCGCGATCAATTAACCTTCAACCGGAACGTGAATCGCTGGTCGTCGGGAGAGGACTTCTCCTCCCACGGCCGCTTCTGCACCAGTGTTATCTCACCCTCGCCGGCAGCGACGCCCTCTATGATGAGCACTTCCCAGTGATTGCCGCCAGCGAAGCCCGGCAGGAATTGCGACGTCGATGTTGCGCCGCCGGGACCTTCCGACACCTTCACGAAGGCGGGCGGAGCATCCGCGGTCCAGACATACCCAGCCGTCGGAACGCCTGAGAGCGAAACGGTCATCTTCTCTCCGACCTTTATTTCGACCGAAGCGTTGGAGTCGGCCTCGGTGAGGTTTCGCACGGCGCCTTCGACAGTGGGAGCGGGCACGGCGCGTGAAATGAAGGTGCATGCCTTGGTAGCGCCGCCGGTGATGAGCTGGAGGCGGTCGCCACCGAAATCCATGGTCGTCGCAGCGTCCTTGTAGATCATGCCGCTTGTTGCGTTCTCATCGATCGCAAGCTTTTGCGGTGCGCCGCCGTCGAGACGGATAAGCGCGGTCGGCGGGCCGCCACCCTCGAAGACGACATCGAGCTTGCCGCCGCCATCGCAATCGAAGTTGACGGCATTGGCGAAAGCATCGGGTGTAGCCGGGTCGGCGGGCTGGTCGGCCACAGGTTTTTCCTCCGGCGAGGTGACGACCGGCTGGCATCCGGCGGCAAGAAGGCCAAAGCCAGCGACGGCCGCGAGTGTCCTGATAAACATCGAAATCCCCGAAAGCGACCACAATCCCAAGCGCACAGTCGGCCCGGGCCGTCAGCAAGGCAATCCCCCAGCCTCACTGCTGTGTTGCCGCGAATCCCGTTAGGAGCGGCGCAACGCCTGGAGACGTAAGGGGCTTACATGCTTGACTGGGCCGAAATCCTGCGCGCCGTTGCGGCCATGCTATGTGGTGCGGCCGCCGCCTCCGGATGGACGGCGTCGGTCATCGTCGCCAATACCGCCTTCGATGGCCTCGATCATGGCCGCGCCGACCGCATGCTGCGCAAGGTGATCGTCGCAACGGCTGGCTTTCAGGCGGCATTGATGGCGATCGCAGGCGGCGCTGCGATTTTTTCGGGAGCGACAGCGGCCGGTATCGTTTCCTTCGTTACCGCGATGGGCTTTTTCTCCAACGTCTGGACGCTGGCGCCGCGGCGCGACAAGGCGCCGGAGGGGCTGCGAAAGAAAAACTCCACGATGCGCGTGGTAGCAGTGTCGCTCACGCTGATCATGACTCTTGCGGCGTTGATCGCCGGGGTCATGGCAGTGCTCGGCGTCTAGGGCCGGCTGGCCTGGACGGAGCCGAAGCAGGTGGTCGTGGCGGTCTGCAGCGCCGATCCGATGGCCGGATCGCGGCTGACTTCGGCGGGCACCATTCCGCTGTAGCGGCGGTTGTCATAGGCGCCTTGGGCCACGCGCTGGAACAATTCGGGACTGAGTTCCTTTTCAATGGCTTCCACATAGCAGGAACAGTTGGCTTGCGAGCCGCCCATGCGGTCGAGACAGACCTCAGTCAGTTGAGTCTTGCCCGCCTGGGCGGCGCCACATGCACTGGCCAGGGCCATGCCCATTCCAAGGGACGCTACAAGTGAAACAGGACGTTTCATCGATACTCCCCTCTCTTCTCTGTCCGGATCTCTTGATTTGTCCGGATGCAAAAAGAGGCGAGCACAAACAGGGGAAGTCAAACAGAGAATCGCTCGCAAGTCCTTGAATCTACCTGCCGTTTGCGGAAGGCCGTAGCGTCGGCAGGTTGCTCGCCGTGCATGTCCATCATGGGTTCTTCGGCCCGATCTTCGGGGTTCTCCGCAGCATCGTTGCGGCATCGGCCTTGTGGGATGGCCCGCGCGACCGAAATATACAGAGGTTCGGAGTGCTGGATGCGTATCCCCAACTGGGTGGTCTACACCGTCGTCATCGTTACGGTCGTCGCCGCCCTGTTTTCGCGGGGTGAAGACCCTTCGATGGGTTCGACGCGGGCGCTTCCCGAAATCGTTGAAAACGACCGCGGCGAACCCGGTCCGCTGCTGCCTGAATCCAACCCTTTCGACGAACAGGTCCTGGTGCAGGTCGGAGATGCCGAGGACGGTATCGGCACCGCTTTCGCCATCAACCGTTCCGGCGCCTGGCTGACCGCTCGTCACGTTGTCGAAGGCTGCGAGCGGGTCGGCCTCGCTGTCCGCGATGGCCGCATGGTGCACGTCAACGAAGTCCGCACCTCGCACAATTCCGACCTCGCCCTGCTGGTCACCGATCGCGCGCCGGCGGCGCTCAAGCTGGACCTCGACCGCGAGCTACGAATCGGCGAAGCCGGGTACCATGTCGGCTTCCCGCAGGGCCGCAACGGCGAGGCGCGCTCCGAACTGCGCGCCCGCTCCAAGCTGGTGACCCGCGGGCGCTATGTGACGGAGGAGCCGGTGCTCGCCTGGGACGAGCAGGAACGCTCGGAAGGACTTGAAGGTACGCTTTCTGGCATGAGCGGCGGCCCGGTGCTCGACAGCGACGGAGCGGTCATCGCCGTCACCGTCGCTGAAAGCCCGATGCGCGGCCGCATCTACGCCTCGGGGCCAGAAACCATCCAGCGCTTTCTCGACGAGCAGAATCTCACGGCGATGGGTGGGGAAGCCTATCCGCTCGCGGCCTCGACGTTCGCACGCGAGGCGGATCGCGTGCGCGAAGACCAAGCCGTTGTGAAAGTCGTTTGCCGCGTGGACGCCACGTGACCGGCTTCGCCGACCGACTGGTCGCTGCAACACGCAAGCTCGGGCCGCTCTGCGTCGGCATCGATCCTCATCCTTCGATGATCCCGGAGCTGTTCGGTCCGCCGGCGGCGCGCTCGGCGGGAGAATGGGGCAGGGCCGTGGTCGACGCCTGCGTCGGCCGCGTCGCCGTGGTAAAGCCGCAGGCCGCGCTGTTCGAGCGCTGGGGCTCCCGCGGCATGATTGCGCTGGAGGAAGTCTGCGCGGCGGCGAAGGACGCCGGCCTCATCGTCATCCTCGACGCCAAGCGCGGCGACATCGGCACGACGGCCGAGGGATACGCCGAGGGCTATCTCGGGCTGCATTCGTCCTGCCCGTGCGATGCGATCACGGTGAATCCCTACATGGGCGTCGAGACGCTCGAGCCCTTCGTCACGCTCGCGGAAAAGTACAGCAAGGGCGTCGTCGTGCTGGCACGCACGTCGAACCCCGGCGCGAAGGATTTCCAGGCGAAGCTGATCGATGGCGAGCCGCTCTATGTCCATGTCGCACGTTCGCTTGCGCCGATGATCAGGCGGCTGAAGGGCGAGAGCGGTTGGTCCGGACTGATGCTGGTCGCCGGCGCGACCGGCCCCGAGGACGCGGCGCGGCTGCGCGCTGCGGCGGGGGAGGCGCTGTTCCTTGTGCCGGGCTATGGCGCGCAGGGCGCAGGCCCGCGTGATGCGATGGCAAGTTTTGTGAGAGGTCCTGCGGGCCTCGAAGGCGGCGTGATCAGTGCGTCGCGCTCTGTCGCCATGCCGGAAGCAGCAAAGACCGCCCGCGACGGCGAAGCCTGGTATCAGGCCGTCTCCAGCGCCATCGAAGCCGCGCAGGCCGAGCTGATCGCGGCCGCCCGCGCCAGAGACTAGCCAACCTGCCGTTGATAGGGAAGGATGGGCGCCCAGACAGCTGGCGCGTGACCGGCTGCGTGCGTGGGGAAGAGGAATGACCAGCAGGTTCAAAGGCGCGGCGCTGACCATTGGCGCGTGGATGCTCGGCGCCGGCGCGTTCGCACAGGCGCCAGCGGGGCCCGCCAGCTCGCTGCTCGGCACGGACTGCGACGCCCCGCCGATCTGGCATTGCCCCGACACGGCCTGTGACCGCGGCATCACCACTCAGCCCGGCAATAACGTCGAGCTGCTGACGCGGCGCACCTACTTCCTCGATTGCCCGAAGGGCTACAGGAAGGGCGACAAGGTCAACATTCTCCTCAGCCTTCACGGTTTCGGATCTTTCGCCAATTGGCAGCGCAACTATGCGCCATTCTTTGACGTGAAGGACAAGCACAAGCTGGTGGTGATCACGCCCGGGTCGCCCGTGCGCTTCTGGAGTGAGGCCGACGACAAGTTCCTGCAGAACATCGTCGATCAGGTTGTCGCCGACGTCGGCAAGGCGAATGTCGAGCGCTTCATCCTCGCCGGCCACAGCCAGGGCGGGCTGACGTCGCAGCGCATCGTCTGCAGCGACTACTTCAAGGACAAGGTCGACGTACGCATCAGCCTGTCCGGCGGCCGTGTCGGCCCGTCGACGTCAGCCGGGCGCGGCTTCGCCAATGCCGGTCCCCCAGTTTATCAGCAAGTCCCGGGACAGCCGCTGCCGCCGCCGCAGCAAGCAGGCGGAGGAGCGGCCGCCGTTGCGGCCGGGCCTCCGGGAGGAGCATGCGATTACTCCTTCATCTTCACCAACGGCGCCTACGAAACCATCCCCGGCGAAGCATCTCCACTGGCGACCAAGTTCGGCTGCGGTCCGCGAAAGCAGGAAGAGGACGTCGTCGATCCGAAGCCCGGCTATGTGTGGGACGCCACGCGCCAGGACCCGGGATCTGACGGCTGGGGCCGCTATCCACGCTCTGGCCGCGCGCAGGTCTATACCTATCCCAATTGCAGGAACGGACGCGTTGTCGCCGATGTGGTGCGCCTGCAGAAAGGTCACACCGAAGGCCTGGAGCCCAACGTCACAGACAAGCTGGTCAGCCTCGCCCTCTCTGCATCGGGCGGAAAGATCAGGAACGGGTCGTGGAACCCGCCGCCGCTGCCGCCCGGTCCCGGATCACCCTTCGGTCCGCCCCCGACGGCGGCGCAGCCTGCAACGCCAGCCGCCCCCGGACGCAACTGAGACGCAACTGACAAGCGGCGGCGGACGCCCTGCGCGTCACCATTCTCCGGGCCTGGTCAGGATCCGGCGTCGAAGATCCTATTGACGCCGGCGGGCTGCATTGCCCGGCAGGCCGTTGAGCCGGGCGATCTCTCCAAACGCAATGGCCGAAGGTTTGATCCTCCTGCTCTGGGTCGCGCGGTCGACAGCTATCAGGCCGAATTTCGGAGCATACCCTGCCAGCCATTCGAAGTTGTCGAACAGCGACCAGTAGAAATAGCCGCGCACGTCCACGCCCTCAGACATCGCGCGGTGGAGGCCGGCGACCGCCTCCCGGATAAAGGCAATACGCCGCCTGTCATCATCGCCTGCCCAACCATTCTCGGTGACGATTATCGGGGTTCGCGCACGCTCCCAGACATAGCGACAGGATTCGGCGAGCGCCTGCGGACGGTCCTCATACCCCATCACCGTGATGGGGTGGCCGGGCTCGGGTCCCGTGCTCCCGTCCTTGCGGGCGACAACCCGCGTGTAGGCCTGGACACCGATGAAATCTTCGCCGGCCACAGCCTCCAGACAATTATCATAGTACCGCTTCCGCCTATCGTCGCGGAGCTTTTCGGCGCCCGGTTCGGCCTGCTCGTCCTGGATCGCAAGCGTGACGCCTACCTGGGCGGACGGGTGATGGTCCTTGATGGCCGCTCGCGCCTTGCGATGGGCTTCAAGACCGTGGGTGAGGATCGCTTCGGCCGGCGTGAAGAGGAAGGTGTTGGCGAGCGAACCGCCGAGGATCGCTTCCGCCGCCTTACGGCATTCGGCTGCATGTCCGTAATGTTCGATCAGGTATTGATCCCGGAACAGTATCGGCAGGTTCAGCTCGTTCAGCGTGCATGCAATGTTGAATCCCCGCAGCGCGCCGGCGGCCCGGTCGCAGAAGCGCGCGAACCTGTCCGCGAAGCCGGCGTCCGTGAACCCGCCGCGGCGGGCCTGCCACAACGGCAGTGTAAAATGCTGGAAGGTCACAATGGGCGCGACGCCATGCTCAAGGCAGGCGTCTATGTATCTCTGGTAGCGCGACAGGACCGCCGCCGAGAAATATCCTTCCTCTGGTTCGATCCGCGCCCACTCGACAGAGAAGCGATAGGCTCCGAGACCCAGCGCAGCCAGAAGCGCTATGTCATCCCGGAACCTGTGGTAGTGGTCGATCGCGTCACCGGATCTTTCGGTGAAGAAGGAGGGTGCGGCGTTCTCGAGCGCCCAGAAATCGGACGAAACGTTGCCGCCCTCGGTCTGATGCGCCGACGTGGCCGCCCCCCACAGGAATCCGTCTGGAAACTTCAGCACCCCGATCTCCCCATCA
>DATBNA010000084.1:0-8879 GCA_036554545.1 Hyphomonadaceae bacterium | reverse complement strand
TACCAGTTCAAGCCCGAGCCGCCCTTCGTGGTGGGAATGGACCTCGCGGGCGTGGTCGACGCGGCCGGTCCAGGCGTCTCCGGCCTTGCGCCGGCAATGCGTGTCGCCGGCGGCGCAAAGACTGGCGCGTTCGCGGAGTTTGCCATCTGCCCGGCAACAGCGCTGCACGCCGTGCCGGACAACATGCCTGCCCCCCTGGCGGCGGCATACCCGGCTGCGTATGTGACCGCGCATGTCTCGCTGATCGAGCGTGGCGCGCTGAAGGCGGGAGAAACACTGCTGGTTCATGGCGCGTCGGGCGGCGTCGGCATGGCGACGATCGATGTCGGGCGGCTGCTGGGCGCGCGCGTCATCGCCACGACGGCATCCGCGGCGAAGGTACAGGCGCTGAAAAGCGCGGGGGCGCATGAAGTGATTGTCCTCGGGCCGAAGCCGGGCGATGCATTCCGCGAACAGGTGAAGGCCCTGACCGGCGGCAAAGGCGCTGATGTGATCTTCGACCCGGTCGGCGGGGATGTGTTCGATGAGTCCCTGCGCTGCATCGCCTTCAACGGGCGGTTGCTGGTGATCGGCTTTGCGGGAGGACGCATCGCCCAGCTGCCGACCAACATCGCACTGATCAAGGGCTTCTCGGTAATCGGCGCGAGGGCTGGCGAATATTGCCGGCAGTTTCCTGAAGAGGGTCGCCGCATACGCGGCGAGATCTGGCGCTGGGCGGCGGAGGGAAAGACGCGGCCGCATGTGTTTGCAGAACTTCCGCTCGACCATTGGCGCGAAGCGTTCGAACTGATGCGCGACCGGCGGCTGGTCGGAAAAGTGGTGCTGCGGCCCTAGAAGCTACTTCATCCAGCCGGCCAGGACGGCGGTGGCGACGACGTCGAGTTCGGCGTCGGTCCATTTGCGGCCTTTGAGCTCCGACTTCAGCAAATAGGAGATCGGCGCAAGGAACAGGTTGGCGAGGAGGTCGACCGGCAGGTTCTTGAAGTCACCGGAGGCGACGCCGGCCTTGCGGAGATCGGCGACCATGCGGCCGATGGCGCGGCTGGCTTCGCCGCCCTCACGTTCCGCCAGTGCGGACTCGGCAAAGCGGTGCCCGAAGGCGAAGGCGTCGCGGTTGGCGCGATAGGCGAGATAGATCGCCTTCCACATGCGCTTGAGGCGTTCAGGCGGCGGCGCGTCGATATCGACGCCGGCGGCGGCATCCACGAACACTTCCTGCTTCATCTGACGATAAGCGGCGATGAGCAGGTCGTCCTTGCTTTCGAAGTGGCGGTAGAGCGTGCCTTCGGCGACGCCGGCCTCGGAAGCGATGGCGGCTGTCGTGGCGGCCTCCATCCCGTCGCGCGCCACGATGCCCGCGGCGGCGCGCAGAAGGCGCTCGCGCGTGGCGGCGCCGGCGGAGTGGGCGGTTGCGCTCATGAAGCCCCAGACCGCCTGCTGGGGCCAGATATGTCAAGGCGGCTCGCTGACTTCCGACGGTCACAGGCGGCCAGCACAGGCGGTTTCAAATGCGCGGATTACCATGCAGCTTCGCGCCATGAGCGAGGCGCGATTCCTGGGCATCGACTTTTCGGGCGGCGCCAGCCCGTGGAGGGCGACCTGCTCCAGACCAACGGTGTGGATCGCCACGCTGGAGGCATTCCGGCTTGCCGACCTTCGTCCGGTGCAGACACTGGAGGGGGATGGAACACCGTTCGAGCGGCTGGTAGCGCTGCTGCGCGAAGGGCGCTATCGGGCGGCAGCGATCGATGCGCCATTTTCACTGCCGCAGGAACACCTGCCGTACGGGGGGCATCCGCAGCTATTGCGAGACGTCGCGGAGCTGAAAATCGCGGACGACCGTCCCTTTCCACGTGGCGAAGCTATCGTCGCCTATGCCTCGAATCTGGCGCCGATGCGTTCGGCCAAGATATTCCGGCAAACGGAACAGGCGTGTGGAGCGCTGGCGCGGTCGACACTGTGGAACGGCGCCCGGCCAGGCGCTCCGTTCACTGCAGCCTGCCTTACCTTGCTCTCGCGGGCGCAGCGGCCGATCTGGCCATGGAAAGATGCGCCGGGAATGCTGGTGGAGGCGTTCCCGGCCGCGCAGCTTCGCGCCTGGAATCTGCCAAACACAGGTTATGGCCTGCCCGAGGAAAAGCCGGTGCGCGCGAAGATCGTTGCAGCGCTGGAAGAACGGGGGCTGCTGATCGAGCCGGCCTATTGCAAGCAGATGATGGCCTCGCCCGATGCGCTGGATGCGGTGATTGCTGCTTTTGGAGCGAGGGCCGCAGCGAACCGTCAACTCAAGCACGAAAGACCGGCAAACTGGCGCCTCGAGGGCGCTATCGCGGTTCACGCGTGACCACAAAAGCAAACGCCCGGTCCGAAGGACCGGGCGCTGCAAATTCAGCCGGAGCTGAAGGAAACGATCAGATCGATTCCTTGAGTTCCTTGGCGGCGCGGAAGGCGACTTTCTTTGACGCCTTGATCTGCACCGGTTCACCCGTCGCCGGGTTGCGGCCCATGCGGGCGGCGCGCTTGCGCACCACGAGAACGCCGAGGCCGTTGAGGCGGATGCGGTCGCCTTTCTTCAGGTGCTTGGTGAGCAGCGTCACCAGTTCGCCGAGCAGAGCTTCGGCTTGCTTCTTCGGCATCTCGTTGGCTTCCGCGAGAGTCGCGGCGAGTTGCTTCGTCGAGATGGTGGTCTGTTTTGCTTTTGCGGCCGTAGCCATGGTGCGACTCCCTTTGAAAAGTCTGCACCTGAATACACGGAATCCGGGGGGTCCAAAGCCAGAAACATGCGATTTATAAGGGAAAATCGCTCTTTTCACAGGGAAAATGCCCGTTTTTTCGGTGAATCAGCTCCTGGAGGCTCCGATTCTCTCGATTTGGCGGGCGTTTGACGCGTTTTGCCGAGAAGCGGATTCGGGCCGATTCGGAGGGGTGCAGACGAGCGTCCGGTGCCGCGTCGAGGTTGCGCGGCCTTGCGGCGGGAAGACAAGCCGCCGACATTGACGTCATGTCCCACTCTCATCTTGCCTGCTCACCTCACGGCATTGCGGAGTCGCTGCGCGAGGCGGAGACGCTGTGTATCCAGCGCGGCGGCAATCTAACGCCGCTGAGGAAAAAGGTGTTGCAGCTCCTGCTGGAGGCAGAAGCACCGGCAAAGGCGTACGACCTGCTGCAACAGCTTGGCGATGACGGAGCAGCCAAGCCGCCCACGGTTTATCGCTCGCTGGACTTCCTTCTGGAGATGGGCCTGGCGCATCGCATCGAGAGCCTCAACGCGTTCGTTGCCTGCGGGCACTGGAAACATGGTCACGCGGCTGTCTTCCTGATCTGCGACAATTGCGGATCTGCCGGCGAGCTCCACGCCAGCGACAGCGTCAAGAAGCTCACGCAGGACGTCGAAAGCGTGAAGTTCAAGATGCGCAGCGCGGTGATCGAAGTGCGTGGACTGTGCGCGGACTGCGCCTGACCGCCGCATGATCGAAGTCTACCGCGGCAGCATCAATACCTGGGAATGCGACGAGATGGGGCACATGAATGTGCGCTTCTACGTTGCGAAGATGATGGAGGGCCTCGCCGAGTTCGCACATGCGGCCGGGTTGCACGAGGCGTTCCGGCCGCGGGCGCGTTCGACGCTGTCGCCGCGCGACCAGCACATACGCTTCATCAGGGAGGCGCATGCAGGCAAGCCGTTCACGATGAAGGCGTGCGTCCTCGAAGTCAGCGAAAGCTCGGTGCTGCTCTACCAGCAGATCGACCATGCGACCGGCGAGCCTTGCGCCTCGTTCAGGACGTGGATCGACCATGTCGACGCCGAAACGCGGCAGTCCTTTCCATGGCCCGAAGCCACGCGCGCGGCCTTCGAGAAGTTGAAGGATACGCCGCCGGCGGAATGCGCGCCGCGCTCGATCGACATGAGTGTTGCGCCGCGTGGAGTGGCCCGGATGGCGGATGCTGAGGCGATCGGTGCGCCGGTCATCGGCCGCGGGGTCGTGGCCCCGGCGCATTGCGACCTGACAGGAGCGATGATGCCGGAGATGTTTCTTGGCCGCGTATCGGATTCCATCGGGCACCTGCTGCGGCCATGGCGCGAACAGGTCGGCAAGGAAGCCGCTGCACGCGGCGAAACGGTGCGCATGGGCGGCGCCGTTCTCGAATACCGGCTGGTCTATCGCCGCTGGCCAAGGGCAGGCGACCGCTTTGTCATCCGCTCCGCACGCGGGTTCCAGCAGGAAAAGACGCACTCCTTTGTGCACTGGGTGATCGATCCCGATAGCGGCGAAGCATGGGCGACGACAGAGGCGGTGGCGGTCGCACTCAATCTCGAAACGCGAAAGATCATGACGGCGACGCCGGAGCTGATGGCCTCGCTCGCGAAGGTCGCCCCGGCAGGCCTGACGGTATGACCTCGACAATCCGGATGGTTTGAGAGAGCTTCCCTCCCAACGATAGGTCCGCCCGCGATGGCGGCCAGCTCGAGGGGACAACGCCATGAAACTGCTAGCCGGACTCATGCTCGCCGCATCGGCCATCGCCGCGGGTTGCAGCACCGCCGGCGCAGGCGCGCAAGGCGTCGCCGCAGATCTCAACCCGAACGGCTACAGCTACGCCCTCTCCATTGCCGGCCCCATCGTCCCCACCGGCGTCGAGCAGCATCAGCATGGCGATGTGAAGACCGAACGCGGCGTGATCGACGGCGCAACCTATCGCATCGATGTCCCCGCAAACTGGAACAAGGGCGTCGTCATCAGCAATCACGGCTACGACGCCAACACCACGCCGCGCCAGCCGCCCGCTATCGCCACCGCGCCTTCCGCCCGCCTCCGCGTCTATCTCGACCGCGGCTTTGCCGTCGCGCAGTCCAGCTATTCCAGAGGCGGCTGGGCGCTCGAACAGGCGATGGCCGACAATACGAAGATGATCAGCTATTTCGAGAGCAAGCACGGCAAGATCGAGACCCTCATCGCCTCCGGCGGCGCGATGGGCGCCAGCATCACCATGATGTCGATCGAGGCCCAGCCTGAACTCTACGACGCGGGCCTTGTCACCTGCTGCTCCGGCCTCGCCCCGCACCTCGAGGCGATGAACAACAATTTCGAGCTGATGGTCCTGTTCGACTACTACTTCCCGGGCGTGATGCCGCCGCCTGTCGGCCCGCTCAACGGCTACACCAACAGCCAGGAAATGACCCGCAAGGTGCAGGCAGCCCTCGACGCCAATCCGGAGAAAGCCGAGATCTTCCGCCGCCTCTGGGGCCGGCAGAAAGAGCATGTCGCCTCTTCCTTCACCTTCCAGTCCTACATCATCCACGAGGCGCAGGAGCGGTCCGGCGGCCTGCCGTTCTCGAACGACACCACGATCTACAATGTCGACGACGATATCCAGAAAGTGAACGAGGGGGTGAAGCGCTACAAGGCGGACAAGGGCGCCAACGAGTACCTGAAGAAGTGGTTCACCTCGACCGGCAAGCTGCAGCGCCCGCTCTTCATCATGTCGCCGATCTACGATCCCACCGTGCCGGTGCAGAACACGGAAGCCTATGTCGATATCGTCCGCCGCGCCGGATATGACGACATGATGGTCTTCCAGACCTATGACCATTTCGGCCATGGCTCGACAACGACGCCCGAGGTCGCCAACGCCTTCGACGCCCTCCTCGCCTGGATGAAAGGCGGCCCGAAGCCGCCGAGCGGCCGAGGGATCACGATCAACGAGCAGCGCCCGGCGCGCGGAGCGGCGGCGCCGACAGGCGGCGGGCAGTAGGTCAGCCCGGACTCAGCGGCCAGCCCTTTTCCTTCGTCACCTTCTTCATGTTGGCGACGCCGGTACGGATGTACTTCTCGAAGACCTTCATATCCACGTCGTCGAGCTTGTTGATGTAGACGCAGGCCTTGCTGGACTTGTGCTTGCCAAGTGTCTTGAGGATGGCGGCGGCTTCGGGCTGGTTGGGATAGAGGCCGCCATAGATGGACAGGCTCGCGCCGCGCGGAGAGAACCCGGTGACGCACATGTCGCCGGAATGCCCGCTGTCGTAGGTATACGTGTACTTGCCAAAACCGACGATGGTCGGCCCCCACATTTGCGCCTTCCAGCCGGTGACCTTCTCGAACAGCTTGAGCAGAACTTCCGCGTCTTTGCGGCGCGTCTCGTTGGGGACGCTCGCAATGAAGTCCTCGACGCTGACCTTCGTTGGTTTGGTTTTCAGCTTGCTCTTGCTGGCCTTCGCCATGCGCCCTGCCCCTCCCGCTACGGAGCGGACACAGTGGGCTGCTGGAGCTGAAGCATCAAGACGGGATCGAGCCAGATGTCGGCGTTGCGGTCGTCCGGCCTGAGTTCGTTTCGGGCCTTGATGGCCCAATGGAGGTGCGGACCAGTGACGCGCCCGGTGGCGCCGGAGAGGCCGAGCAGCTGGCCCTGACCCACCGTGTCGCCCGGTTTCACGTCAACGCGGCTCATGTGCATGGTGACCGAGAGGAGGCCATGGCCGAGGTCGAGGAAGACAGCGCCGCCTTCATAGTAGAGGTCGGGATCGGCCAGAACGACCGTGCCCGCCATCGGGGCGCGGATCTCTGTTCCGGTCGGGATGGCGATATCCTGGCCGTTATGGACGTTGGTCGAGCCCTCGCAGTCCTTCGTCTTTGGAACGTAGGTGCGTGTGGCGCCGAACGGGCTGGAGTAGCGGCCCTCGGCCGGCTTCACCAGCGAGAACGGCGCGATGGGCTGGTTGAAAACCCTGAACGCCTTGTCCTTCTTCACCCAGGAAACTTCAGCGTGGCGTTTCTCCTCGGGCGTCTGGGCGGCGATCTTGTTGCACTCCATCGTCAGCGTCGCGACGGTGTCGGTACGCGGCTTCACATCGACCAGGGCGTGGATGCGGGCGCGCTCCACGGACAACCCGGAGCCGGGCGGGTCATTGAACCTGACGACGGCGATCGGCTGCTGGGTTCGCGACAGACCGATAATGGCAATGCCCGCTGCATCGGCGATCGCGGCCGGCTTGCTGTCGAGGGTAAGGCGAGCGCCTGGTTCGGTCCGGCAGACGATGGCGCCGCCCTGTGTTGCAAAGGGCGAGCAGTCGAGCTGGTTGGTGCGGACAGGCGTCGCGGCGGCGGGCGCCGTCGGAACTTCAGGCTGAGTGGATGGAATTGCGGGCGCGGCGGGAGGCAGATCCTGCTGGATGACAGACGCGGTAGACGGAGCCGTAACCTGCTGCTCCTGCGGCTCAGCGGAGGATGCGCCAGCACATGCGGCGGCGAGGACGACGAGTATCCCCGCGACCCCCAACTTCATTATTCGCGCCCGTTGAGTTGCTTCCAGCGCTTCAGCGCTGTTTCGGCGTCGAAATAGGCCTCCTGCGTTTCGACGTTCCAGTAGCGCAGGTCCTCGAGCGGAATCTTGCGGCGCGTGACTGCGCAGACGACGAAGCGGCCCGGCTTGAGCACCTCGACGTCGGCGTCCAGGAACCTGATCTTGGCCTCGCCGGGCGAGGCGCCGGGGGTAAAGGCGTCCATGGCGCATATATGCACCGTGGAGCGGGCAAAGTTAAGGCGGTGTATACCCCAATTCAGCCGCGGGGTTCCGGCTCAGGCCGCGCCGACTTCCTCGACTTCGACCATGTTCCGGCCGTTGTTCTTTGCGCGGTAGAGGGCCTCGTCGGAGCGCTTCATCAAGGCATCGACCGTATCTTCCGGCGGAATGACGGTGGCGACGCCGCCGCTCATGGTGATGCGGAGCTGTTCGCCGCGACCGATCGTGAATGGGGATTCTTCCATTATCACGCGAATGCGCTCGGCGGCGGCGTGAGCGAGGCCCTGAGTCGTTTCGGGCATGATCACCACGAACTCCTCCCCGCCATATCGGCAGGCCAGGTCCATCGGACGGATATTCTCGCTGAGTCGCCGGCCGAACTCGCGCAGGACGTCATCGCCTGCGCTGTGGCCGTGGATGTCGTTGACCTTCTTGAAGTGGTCGATGTCGCACAACAGGACCGACACCGGCATGCCGCCCATGTTGGAGCGTTTCATGAAGCCCTCGAGCTGGACGCGCATATAGCGGCGGTTGTGCAGGCCAGTGAGCTGGTCGGTGACGGCCAATTCCATCGACTGGTCGAGACGGGCGCGCAGCGCGTCCAGATAGCGCTTCTTTCGCACCTGCGTTTTCACGCGGGCGCTCAACTCCTCTGGATCGATCGGTTTGATGACAATGTCGGATGCGCCAAGGTCCAGCGCGCGGACGGCCTTCTTCTCGTCGTCCGGTTCGGCGACGACGAGAATCGGCAGGTCGCGGGTGGACTCCAGCGAGCGGAAATAGGCGCAGAGGCGCAGGCCATCGAGCTTCTCGTTCGACAGCGACACGATCATCAGGTCGACCATCGAGCCGGAAAGACCAAGCTGGGTTGCTTCCGAATGCGAGATCGGTCGGTGCAGGCCTTCGAGATAGCGGCAGATGCGGCGGGCCTGGCGCTCGTTCTCGTCTACCACGAGGATACGCGCGGGCTCGTTCGCCCTGCCCGACACGACCGCATCGATGACGCCAATCCGCTTGCCCGAAGCTTCACGCTTGCGCAATTCGTCAGCGACCATCTTGTACTTGGTGAGCGCGCGAACCCGCGACAGCAGGTGGAGGTCGTTGACCGGCTTCGTCAGGAAGTCGTCGGCGCCGGCGCCGAGGCCGCGCAAGCGATCCTCGCGTTCGTTGAGCGCCGTCACAAGCACGATCGGAATGTGCTCGGTACGGGAGTCCATCTTGATATGGCGGCAGGCTTCGACGCCGTTCAGCCGCGGCATCATCACGTCCATCAGGATGACGTCCGGCTCTTCGGCGAGCGCCTTGTCGATCGCGTCTTGTCCATCCACAGCAGTGATGACGTGAAAGTACTCGGTCTTCAG
>DATBNA010000081.1:0-2049 GCA_036554545.1 Hyphomonadaceae bacterium | reverse complement strand
GTGATGCCCTTGTCAGTGCGCGCTGCGACGATCAGTAGATGCGCCTCGGCGCCGTTCACGACGTATCGCTTCTCGCCGGAGAGCGAGTATCCGCTTCCGGATTTCTTTGCCGTCAGGGCGATGTGCAAAGGGTCATGGTGCGGACCTTCATCAACCGCGAGCGCGACAATGACGTCGCCCGAGGCGATCTTCGGCAGATATTCCGACTTCTGCTTTTCACTGCCGGCCAGCAGCAGCGCCGATGCGCCGATCATCGCTGTCGAGAGAAGGGGAGATGATGCGATCGTGCGGCCCTGCGCCTCAAGGACCTGGCCAAGGCCGACATACCCGAAACCCGAACCGCCGAATTCCTCGGGTATGAGCACGCCAGCGAAGCCGAGCTCGGCCATCTCTTTCCATGCCCCCTTGTCGAAGGGCTCGCCCTGGCTGCGAAGACTGCGCAGCTGCGAGACGGGAAGCTTCTCGGCGGCAAAGGCCAGCGCGCTGTCGCGCAGCATCTGCTGCTCTTCGCTGAGCACGAACGCCATGACCTACCCCTCGATACCGTCTTTTCAGTTTCTGGAACTCGGTCTTAGCGTTCCCTGGACCGCCCAATCAAGGGCGTCTTCGAGGCGGTCATTTCCCCAGAAAAGCTCGCCGTCTTCGGTCACGAAGCTGGGCGCGCCGAATATCCCGAGGTCGGCGGCGATGGCTGTCTCTTCGCGCAGCTTCTCCTTGATCGGCTCCGAGGTCATGGCGCTGAGGACCTCCAGCGGATCGAGCCCGGCCCGCCGCGCCGCTGCGTGAAGTATCTGCGGATCGGAGATATCGCGATCGTGGACGAAGTTCGCCTGGTAGACTGCTTTCACGAAATTCGGTCGCTCTTTTTGTGGAAGAGACAGAGCAATGCGTGCGGCCATCAGCCCGTTCTGGGGAAAGCGGTGCGGGCGGCGGAAAGGCAGGCTGTGCTTCTCGCAGATCCGCTCGACATCGCGCCACATGTAGGAGCCCTTCACCGGCACGACGTTGAACGGACTGTCCTTCATCCCCTGCTGCGCATGGAAGAGCGGCCCGAGCAGGAAGGGCCGCCATTCAACAGCGACGCCGCGCGCCGCCGCCGCTTTGTCGATCCGCATGGCGGCGGGGTAGGAGTAGGTCGAGGCGAATTCGAACCAGAATTGCAGTTTCACGAAGGGACCTCGAAGCCGACGATTCGTATCCTAGCAGATTGCAGGCTGGAATACCGGCGCCCATATCCGCTGCTTTGGCGCCGCCAGAGCCTCTGGCGGACTGAGGACAACAAGGAAAAATCCGATGTCGATCTCGATGTACAAGGCGAGTGCGCCTGTATTTTTGCGTATGCTCGGCAATCTCGACCAGTTGCTGGAAAAGGCCGAGTCCAATGCCAAACAGCGCGGTTTCGACGCCAATGTGCTTGTGACGCAACGGCTGGCGCCCGACATGCTGCCGCTGTCGGCTCAAGTCCAGTTCGCCAGCGACACAGCCAAGTTCGCCATGTCCAGGCTTTCCGGCGGGCAGGCCCCGTCCATGCCTGATACCGAGACGACGGTTGCGGAATTGCGCGCCCGGATCGCGAAGACCGTCGACTATCTGAAGAGCGTGCCCGCCAGCGCGATCGACGGATCCGAGGAGCGCGACGTAGTCCTGAAGACGCCTAACGGCGATATGCCCTTCAAAGGCCTGCAATACCTAACAGGCTTCGCACTACCGAACTTCATGTTCCACGTAACCACGGCCTACGCGATCCTGCGCCACAATGGCGTCCCGCTGGGCAAGATGGATTTCATCGGCCGCGGCTAGGAAGATCGGATATCTGCCGCGACCACCTCGCGTCCGGCGCCTGCCGGAAGGGGTTTCCGTCGTGAGCATCTCAATACAAATCGGCGCCGCTCGGGAAGAGCGGCGCCTTTGTATCGGGACGCTCTCGGTCGACACCCTTCCGGCAAGCGCCGGGCCTGGGTCTTCGCGGCGGATCTCCGATCTTCCTAGCCGCGGCCGATGAAATCCATCTTGCCTAGCGGCACGCCATTGTGGCGCAGGATCGCGTAG
>DATBNA010000080.1:0-2259 GCA_036554545.1 Hyphomonadaceae bacterium | reverse complement strand
ATCGCCTTCCACATGGAGGCCTTTCGGCTGGCGAAGGCCGCCGCTGCAAAGGCGGTCGAGACCGCATTCGCGGCATCAGGTAAGAATGTCTTCCGCTCATTCGAGATGCTTGTGCTTCGCGGAAAGGTGTTTGACGTAGAGAGACTTCGCGCTGACATCGATCAGCTGGCCGACAAATTCGAAGCCGCGCACGGTCAACGTTTCTGTCTCTAGGAACATTGTCTCCGGGCTCAGAACGCCGCGGAAATTCTCTCCACGAAAAGGCACAGCGCGTCGGCGCCCGTTTCGCAAATCCTCCTCTGACTCCACAGGCGAAGATGTTCCGGCTGCCGTGAACGAAGTACCCCGTCGTCAGGTCAGCGCACAGCGTCTTGACGCGCGAGAACGGCGATCCGATTTGCGCCTCAGCCAAACGCCCGTTTCACGTCCGCGGCGATTTCATTAAGAGCGCGCCGCGCCATCGGCACCAGTCCGGCGAACGCCGTGAAGGAATGAGAAAGCGAGGAATAGTTGCGGTACGTCGTATTGACGCCCGCCTTCTTCAGCATGTCGGCATAGGCGGCGGCCTGCGTCGTCAGCGGATCGAAGCCCGCCGTATAGACCAGCGCCTGCGCCACACCCGACTTGTCGGCATCGAGTGCAGGCGAGACGCGCCAGTCCTTCCGCTCCTCGTTCGAGTTGAGATAGTGCCCGGCGAACCACTCCATCATCGGCGCGCTCAGCGGATAGGCCTTCGCCATCGACTGCATCGTGCCGCCTACCGACGTCCAGTCCGTGCAGGGGTAGATCAGCAGCTGCAGATGCGGCTGCGGCTTGCCAGCTTTCTTCTGCGCGAGGCACACGACCGCCGACAAATACCCCCCTGCCGAATCCCCGCCGATGCCGATGCGCTTTCCGTCCGCGCCGAGCGACTTTGCATTGGCCACCGCCCACTCATAAGCCGCGACTGCATCCTCCACCGGCGCCGGAAACTTGTGCTCGGGCGCATGACGATAGTCGACGTTGAGCACCACCGCCTTTGCCTCGTCCGCGAGGATCGAGCACCACGAGTCCGACATCCACAGTCCGCCCAGCACGCATCCGCCCTGGTGAAGGTAGACCAGCAGCGGCTCGTTTCCCGTCGCATTCGCCGGCGTATACAGCCGCGCCTCCAGCTCCGCTCCGCCTCCGCCGGGAACCTTGAGATCGCGCGTCACAACACCCGCTCGCCGCTTGCCGCTGCTCAGGCCGATCGCCGCCTGCGTTCCTTGCCGCGCGACATTCACGGGCAGCGCCACGACCGAGGGCCGCTTCGCCGCTTCCTTGGCCATCAGCGCGATGCGCGGGTCGAGCACATTGCCGTCGCCCTCGACCTTCTTCCCCACCATCGCCTGGATCACGCCCGACGGCAGGCTCATGACCATCCGGGTCATCGTCTCTTGAAAGCTCATGTCGGGACCGCCCATTCCGCAGCGAGAGGCCGGCTCGCTTGCGCACCATCCTACACGGTCCTACCGTTCGGCAAACACGAGTGGAGAAGCGCACATGGCAGACCTTCTTGAATCGAAATCCGACGGCGTCGCCATTCTCACCATGAACCGCCCGGAGGCGAAGAACGCCCTCTCCACCGCCATGCTCGACGGTCTGCTCGAAGCGCTCCCTCGTCTCGCGCAGGATTCATCCGTCGGCGCCGTGATCATCACCGGCGCGGCCGGCGCCTTCTGCGCCGGCGGCGACGTCAAAGGCTTCGCGAAGACAGACGGCGGGGCCAACCACGGCCGCTCGCCCGAGGAAGCCAGCTACGATCTGCGCCGCCGGATGGAAGTCTCGCGCTGGCTGCACGACATGCCGAAGATCACCATCGCCGCCATCCCCGGCGCCTGCGCCGGCGCCGGCCTTTCCATCGCCCTCGCCTGCGACTTCCGCATCGCCGCCCGCGGCGCGAAGATGACGACGGCCTTTGCCAAGGTCGGCCTCTCCGGCGATTTCGGCGGCACCTATTTCCTCTCGCAGCTCGTCGGCGTCGCCAAAGCCAAGGAGCTCTACCTCCTCTCCGACGTCATCCTTGCCGAAGACGCCGAACGTCTCGGCATCGTCAACCGCGCGGTCGATCCCAAGGAGCTTGAAGGAGAAGCCATGGCCCTCGCCAAACGCTTCGCCAACGGCCCGCGCATCACGCTCGGCCTCATGAAGAAGAATCTCAACACCGCCGAGCGCGGCGACCTCGTCCTCTCCTTCGACACGGAAGCGCTCAACCACTCGCGCTCCGCCCAGACCGAA
>DATBNA010000079.1:0-9659 GCA_036554545.1 Hyphomonadaceae bacterium | reverse complement strand
ACGCACAGCCGAGCAGCAGTCGCTGCACCATGCGAACCGAATGCAATGTCATGCGCTCCCCTTACACGTCCGGAGAGCAACGCAGCTTCGTGACACGCCGTTCCACGACGCCGAGGCTGTTTCGGGATCGGCAATCAAATGATCGCCGGGCCAATGCGCGCCGCCGCGCGACTCGGGGAAAACCAGTGTTTTGTGGCGCTTCTCACCCCGGGACAGGGGTCGGGTTGCCCCAGGGCGGTTTTCCCGCCATTCCTCTCCGTCGCGGACCAGGAGACGATCTTTGACTATCCATCACCACGACGGGGACCTGCCGGCCAGCGTGACGTTCGAAGGCTCGGTCGCCATCGACACGGAGACAATGGGACTCAACCCGTTCCGCGACGCGCTCTGCGTCGTCCAGCTTTCGGACGGGAAGGGCGATGCGCACGTCGTCCGGTTGAAACGGCCGGACTATGACTGCCCCAACCTCAAGGCGCTGGTGTCCAATCCCAGGGTCCTCAAGATCTTTCACTTTGCCCGCTTCGACCTGGGCATGATCCAGCAATGGCTCGGCGCGCCCTGTTTCCCGGTCTATTGCACCAAGATCGCCTCACGACTGGCCCGTACGTACACGGATCGTCATTCGCTGAAGGAGATCGCGCGCGAACTCCTCAACATCGACATGTCCAAGGCCCAGCAGAGCTCGGACTGGGGCGCCGCCCAGCTTTCGGACGCCCAGCTCTCCTATGCAGCCTACGACGTGATCTATCTCCACGAGATCAAGGCAAGGCTCGACGCCATGCTGGCCCGCGAGGGGCGCACGGAGCTCGCCCAGGCCTGCTTCGATTTCCTGCCCGTGCGGGCCGCGCTCGACCTCTCCGGCTGGGCCGACCAGGACATTTTTGCTCATTCGTAGGCAGTAACGGGCCGTCCTGCCGGTGTATTGGGGCCTCGCCTCCCCAAATGACTGAGGCTGAACGGTTCCCTTCGGACACGTTCCTGTTTTAGTCTGGCCCATGACCACCACGCACCACTCCATGGAAATGTGGGAGCCGAGGCTGGCGACCTCGCTCAAGGAGGCGCGCGCCCGCACGGCGCTGGTTCACATCATCCGCCTGCTGTTCACGATCGGCGCGATGCTGTCCGCCGGGGTGCTCATCGGCTATCTGATCAACCATGCGCTCAACGGCTCCGCGGTTGTCGACAAGCCGGGCGTCGTCGCCGCCACCGTGGTCGGGCCGCGTTTTGCCGGCCGCGACGCCAACGACAAGCCTTATGTCCTCACGGCGGACACGGCGCGTCGGCGGCGCGAGAATGTTTCGGTCATCGACCTCAAGAACCCGCGCCTCGAAGACGCCACGTCGACGGCGGTGCAGGCCCGCGACGGCATATGGAACGAAGACCTCAAGGTCCTCGATCTGGTCGGAGACGTCGTGATGACGGACGCCGCCGGATACACCTTCACTTCCGAGCGCACCCGCATGTATGTCGAGGATGGCCGGGTCGAAGGCCAGACGCCGCTGCAGGGCGTCGGCCCTGTTGGCGAGGTGCGGGCGGATTCGTACGAGGTTCTGGACGATGGCGACCGGATCCTGCTCAAGGGCAATGTTTGGACAAAGTTTGTGCGCAAAAGGAATCGGGATGGAACTCCCGTCGCGCCGGCGGCGGCGGCGGTTCCCGGGGGCGGCGGCAGATAGGATGACGGCGATGATGAAATATCCTGCGACCCTTGCGGCAGCGCTCCTGCTGTTTTCTGGCGCAGCCCACGCCCAGCTCGGCGGCCGGGGCGATGCGCCGATCTTCGTGGAGTCGGACACGCTCCAGGGCTTCCAGGCGGATGGCCGCGCGGTCTACGAGGGCAATGTCCGCGCAACACAGGGCGACTCGCAGCTCACCACCGACAAGCTGACGGCTGTGTGCTCGCAGACGGCTGCATCGTCCGCCGCCGCCGCCGGCGCATGCGAGGAAATCCGCTCGCTCATTGCCGAGAACAATGTGCTGTTCACCGCGCCCAAGCTGCAGATCAAGGGCGACCGCGCCGAGTACGACTATCCGACCGACACGATCACCATCACCGGCGACGTCATCATGACGCGCGACAAGGAGGCGGTGATCCGCGGCAAGAAGGTCGTCTACCAGGTAAGCGCCGGGCTCGCGAGCATCTCTTCCAGCGGCGACCGCGTACAGGCCATCCTGACGCCGCAGCAGTCCGACCGCTCGGCGCAACCGGCGCCGGGGCAACCCGCTCCCTCGCAGCCGCCTGCGCGCCCGAACTGAGACGCTGATGGACGCGCGCACCGATACGGCCCCACTGGTTCGACAGGGCGACAACCGCGACGGGTTGCGTGCGTCCAATCTCGCCAAGGCCTTCAAGGGCCGGCAGGTGGTGAAGGATGTCAGCCTGCATCTTCGGCGCGGCGAGATCGCCGGCCTCCTCGGTCCCAACGGCGCAGGCAAGACGACCTGCTTCTACATGATCATGGGGCTGATCACCGCTGATGCTGGCCGCGTCGCCATCGACGGCGCGGACGTCACCAGCCTGCCGATGTATCAGCGCGCCCGTCTCGGCGTCGGCTATCTGCCGCAGGAGAACTCGATCTTCCGCGGCATGAATGTCTGGGACAACGTAATGAGCGTCGCCGAGCTCACCGAAGACACGCCTGCCAAGCGCAAGGAGCTGACCGAGTCGCTGCTCGAGGAGCTGCAGATCGCCCGTCTCGCCAGGCAGAACGCCAACTCTCTTTCAGGCGGCGAAAGGCGGCGCGTCGAGATCGCACGGGCGCTGGCTTCGCGGCCCAACTTCATGCTGCTGGACGAGCCGTTCACCGGCATCGACCCGCTGGCGGTTTCCGACATTTCCGACCTCGTCCGCTACCTCAAGGGCAGGGGGCTGGGCGTCCTGATTACGGACCACCAGGTTCGCGAAACCCTCGATATCGTGGACCGCGCCTCCATCATTTACGATGGAAAAGTGCTGTTCGAAGGCACTCCCACGGAAGTGCTGTCCAACGAGGACGTCCGCCGCGTTTACCTCGGAGCAAGGTTCGCAACGCAGTGACAGCTTGCCCAGTCTTATGTGTTGCTGATTAGGTAATTTTAAGACCGGGCGGTTAATGTAGGCCCTGTAAGAAGGGGCTGCCGTACCGGGTCTGGAGTATCCCGGAAACGGCTCTGGGAGGTCGGTAGTGGCGCTCGCGCATCGTCTTCAGCTGCGGCAGGGGCAATCCCTTGTCATGACGCCGCAGTTGCAGCAGGCGATCAAGCTGCTTCAGCTCTCCAATGTCGAACTTGCCGAATATGTCGAGGCCGAGATCGAGCGGAACCCGCTCCTGGCCCGCGCCGAGAGCGAGGGCGCCGGCGACGGGGAGGCGCCCGAGAAGGTAAGCGAGAAACGCGAGGAGATGCGCCTCGACGAGACGAGCGGCGCCAATGAGGCCAGCCGCGAACTCGATGCGCGCTCGGACGATGTCTATGAGGCCGACAGCCCCTCGGAAGGGCCTGGGCCCTCGCAGAGCGGACCTTCCGCCCAGCTCGACTGGTCGAAGGCCGGCTCCGGCAAGCAGCGTTCGGAAGATTTCGACCTCGAAGCGATCACCGCCGAGGAAAAGAGCCTCCGCGACCATCTCGACGACCAGCTTCAGATTGCCGGGCTGATCGAGGCCGATCGGCTGATCGCATCGCGCCTGATCGAGGAAACCGACGAAGCCGGCTTCATGCGCGGCGACGTTGGCGACATCGCCACGACCCTCGGCGTCGAGGTCGAGGACATCGAGGCCGTGCTGAAGGTCTGCCAGGGCTTCGAGCCGACCGGCGTCATGGCGCGCAACATCCAGGAATGCCTCTCGCTGCAGCTCGCCGAACGCGATCGCCTCGACCCGGCGATGAAGGCGCTGCTCGACCATCTCGAACTGGCGGCGCGCCGCGACTTCAAGCGGCTGGCCGAGATCTGCGGCGTCGATCAGGAAGATGTCGTCGACATGCTGGCCGAGCTGCGCACGCTGACGCCCCGGCCGGGCGCGGCCTTCGCCGGAGAAGCCGCGCCGGCGATCACGCCGGATGTCTTCGTGCGCGAGATGCCGAACGGCGCCTTCGCCGTCGAACTCAACGCCGACACGCTGCCGCGGGTGCTGATCGATCGCACCTATTACGCAGAGGTCTCGGGGCTCTCGCGGACGGAAGCGGACAAGGCCTTCCTTTCGGAGTGCCAGGCCAACGCCAACTGGCTTATCAAGTCGCTTGACCAGCGCGCCCGCACCATTCTGAAAGTGGCCAGCGAGATTGTGCGCCAGCAGGACGGGTTCTTCGTGCAAGGCGTGCGTGCGCTGCGCCCGCTCAACCTCAAGACGGTGGCCGACGCCGTCGAAATGCACGAATCCACTGTTTCGCGCGTTACGTCGAACAAGTATGTCGCAACGCCGCGCGGCGTGTTCGAGCTGAAATATTTCTTCTCCGCGTCCATCCCTTCCGTTCAGGGAGGGGAGTCGCATTCCGCAGAGGCGGTGCGGCATCGCATCAAGGAAATGATCGACCAGGAGAGCAAGGACGCGGTGCTCTCGGACGACCAGATCGTCGAGCGTTTGCGGGCCTTTGGAATAGATATCGCTCGCAGGACAGTCGCCAAGTATCGCGAGTCGCTCAGGATTCCGTCATCGGTCGAACGCCGCCGCATCTTCACCAGTGGCGCTTGATCTCAGGCGTTGACCTTCGGGTCCCGCAATCCCAAGATTGAAAGGTGAGGTCGGGGCAGGCCGCGCGCGAAAGCCGCTGCGGCGCGTTTGGAAGGAGCCTCCTTTGCAAGTCCAGATCGCGGGAAAGAAACTGGAAGTTGGCGCTGCGTTGCAGGAGCGAATAGCCTACGGACTGGAGTCTCGCGTCTCGAAATACTTCAATCGCACGGGCGAAGCCTTTGTTACCGTCGCCAAGCCCGGCTGGGCGTTCATGGTCGACTGCTCGATCCACCTCCCCTCGGGAGTGACGCTTCAGGCGCACGGGGAAGGCGGCGACGGCTACCAGGCGTTCGAGCAGGCGCTCGACAAGATCGAGAAGCGCGTGCGCCGCTACAAGAACCGCCTGCGCGATCATCGCGCCCAGCCCGGCGAAGCGGCGGCGGAGCGGATCATCCTCGCGCCTCAAGCAGCCATCGACGGCGAGGACATTGATGATGTCGAATCATCACGCGACGGCGCCGACGGCGATGCGCCAGCCATTGTAGCGGAATCGGACACCACGGTACGCACAATGACCGTTTCGATGGCGGTGCTGCAGCTCGAACTGAGTGATTCTCCGGCAGTCCTTTTCAGGAATGCCGCCCATGGCCGCCTGAATATGGTCTACCGCCGCCCGGACGGTAATTTTGGCTGGGTGGATCCGGAGAAGAACGGCTGAGAATTTGCAACCAATTTTGTTCAGCGCGGATGGCGCCAAACGCCGTCCGCCATCGTTGTGCCTTACAGCGATGTAACTATATTTCGAGTGTCCCGGGGAGGGGCAGGTAGAGTTATGACAGTACGATCAGTTCCGTCGGAGCGTTTCTCCATATGAGCACGCTCGGCGATCTTCTTCTTCCGAATGTCGTCATCCCACGAGCACGCTGGCAGGGCCGCAAACAGGTCCTCGGCGAGCTTTCGGCGGCCATGGCGAAGGCGCTTCACCTCAACCCCAAAGACGTGTTCGAGGCCGTCCTTGAGCGCGAGAGGCTGGGCTCGACCGGCGTAGGCGAGGGCGTGGCGATACCGCACGCGCGCATCGAGAGTCTGAAGCGCCCGGTAGGCGGGTTTGCCCGCCTTCTGGAGCCCGCGGATTTCGAGGCCATCGACGAGCGGCGCGCCGATCTGGTGTTCATGCTGCTGGCCCCGACTGACGCAGGCGCGGAGCACCTGCGGGCGCTGGCCCGGGCGGCGCGTGTCTTCCGGCAGGAAAGCATCCGTGCGGCGTTGCGGCAGGCGCAGACGCCTGACGCTGTCCTCGCGATCCTGGCCCCCGGATCGATTACCGACGCCGCCTAGTCGCAGGCAGCCTTTCCCTGCTTGATCAGGGCCGGGGTGCAGTATAAGCAACGCGCTCCCAAATCTGGCCGGATACGGTCAGGCCGTTGGAAACGGGGCCATAGCTCAGTTGGGAGAGCGCTTGCATGGCATGCAAGAGGTCGGCGGTTCGATTCCGCCTGGCTCCACCAGCCTTCTCCTGCACGCTCACAAACGAAAACGGCCCGCCATTGGCGGGCCGTTCGTGTTTCTGGCGCTGGACTGACTAGCGCTCTTCTTCCTCGCCGTCCTCGACTTCGAGGTCGTCGTCCTCGAACTCGTCGTCCTCGTCGATCACGGTAAGATCGTCGTCATCGTCTGCATCGTCCTCGTCGTCGTCCTCGAGGTCGTCGTCGGCGTCCTCATCGGCGTCTTCGCCGCCGACGAAGCCCTTGGCGCTCTTCTTGCCGGTTTCCACTTCCTCATCGGCGAGATCGACGTCTTCCTCTATGTCGTCGTCGACATCGTCCTCGTCTTCGTCGTCTTCATCGTCGTCTTCATCGTCGTCTTCGTCGTCATCCTCATCGTCTTCGTCGTCTTCGTCCTCGTCCTCATCATCCTCGGCCCGTGCTTTCGTTGCTGCGGCGGCAGCCGCCGCCTTCGCCGGCGCCCGCTTCGCCTTCACCGGTTCGGCGACGCCTTCGAGCACCGTCTTGCACTTCGGACAGACGGGAGGGTGCTTGCCGAGATCGTAGAATTTCGCCCCGCATTCGGGGCAGGAGTGCTTCTCGCCAAGATCAGTTGTAGCCAAGGTTTTTCCCCATGCTTGGGTCGGGCGCTTGCCATGTCTGCGCGAGCCTGTAAAGCGCTCATGTTTCTCCCGGTCCAGAGGGTCAAGCGGCCCTTTCCACAAGGCCATTCGAGCACCATGCGCGCGACCTCCCGACCCGTTGCCCGGATCAGCGGAACGATCCGCGCGCCCGGCGACAAATCCTGCTCGCACCGCGCGGTCATGATGGCCGCCGTCGCGGAAGGGACCACCTTCGTAAGCGGCCTTCTCGAAGGCGAGGACGTGCTGAACACCGCAAAAGCGGTCAAGGCGCTGGGCGCAGGGGTCGAGCGGCTGGGCCCGGGCGAATGGCGGATCCAGGGCGTTGGCCGGAAGGGGTTTTCGAACCCGGCCGGCGATCTCGATTTCGGCAACTCGGGCACCGGCGCGCGCCTGATGATGGGCCTGGTCGGCGGCCATGACGTGACGGCGCGGTTTACGGGCGACGCCTCGCTTTCCTCGCGACCGATGGAGCGGGTGCTTAAACCGCTGCGCGAAATGGGCGTAAGGGCCGAGACGGCGCCTGGCGGGCGTCTCCCGGCGACCATCCGCGGCGGAAATCTGAAGGCGATCCGATATGCCCCGCCGGAAGCTTCGGCCCAGGTGAAGTCGGCCATCCTGCTCGCGGGACTCAGGGCCGACGGCGTGACCGTGGTCGAGGAGAAGGAAGCGACACGCGACCACACCGAGCGGATGCTGGCGGCCTTCGGCGTCAAAGTCGGCGTCGAGGGGCGGGCAGGCGCCGGACCTGTCGTCTCGCTGCGCGGCGGGCAAGCGCTGAAAGGCGGCTTCGCGGCTGCGGTTGCAGGCGATCCCTCATCGGCCGCTTTCGCTATCGCCGCCGCGCTCATCGCCGGGGAAGGGGAAGCGACCGTCACGGCCATGCTCGACAATCGGACGCGCACCGGCTTCCTCGATGCATCGCGCGAAATGGGCGCAGCGATCAGCGCCGAGGAAGATGGCGAGGCGACAGGCGAGGACACGATCCGCGTCGTCGCGCGCGCCTCGCGCCTCAAGGGTATCACACTCGATCCCGCACTGGTTCCGTCGATGATCGATGAGCTGCCGGTCTTCGCCGTGCTGGCGGCATGCGCGGAAGGCAGGACAAAGGTCAGCGGCGCAGCCGAGCTTCGGGTGAAAGAGTCCGACCGCATCAAGGCGATCTGCGCCATGTTGTCGGTGAACGGCGTCGAGGTGGAAGAGCTGCCTGACGGCTTCATCGTGACGGGACGCGGTCCGCGAGGGGTCGCCGGCGGCGGGACCGTCGAGACAAGGCACGATCACAGGATCGCCATGTCGGCGCTCGTGATGGGTACGGCGACGAAGCAGCCGGTGACGGTCGACGACATCGCGATGATCGCGACCAGCTATCCGGAGTTCTTCCAGCACATGGCCGCGCTGGGCGCGGATGTCGAGCAGGCGTCGTAGCATGGCCGCATGGCGGCGGCCGGGCGTCACCGTTTCTCGTTTTCCAGTCTGCCCGGGCTTTTCGCCTTGACGTGAAAGACAGCGCACGCCTGGCCCGCGTGGGTTGCCTAACCGGCGAATATTGCGAATAGTCGCCTATCGACGATCGTTGCTCGACGGGGGTAGGGGCGTTTCTTGTTGTCGATCCGCAATCTTTCCAAAACCTATGGCGGCAAGGTCCACGCGCTGAAGGACGTTTCGCTGGACATACCGAAGGGGATGTTCGGCCTCCTTGGTCCCAACGGCGCAGGCAAGTCGACCCTGATGCGGACGATCGCCACGCTTCAGCCGCCGGATTCCGGATCGATCAAGTTCGGAGACATCGACGTGCTCGCCCAGCCGGACCTGCTGCGCCGGCAGCTGGGCTATCTGCCCCAGGACTTCGGCGTCTATCCGCGCGTTTCGGCGTACGGGATGCTCGACCATCTCGCCCAGCTCAAGGGCCTGACCGATCCGGCGGAGCGCAAGCGCCAGGTCACCGACATGCTGATGCAGACCAATCTGCTCTATGTCTCCGCCAAGTCGCTGGCGAGCTATTCCGGCGGCATGCGCCAACGCTGGGGCATTGCCCAGGCGCTGCTGGGCGATCCGAAGCTGCTTATCGTCGACGAGCCGACGGCCGGGCTCGACCCTGAGGAGCGCAGCCGTTTCCACAATCTCCTGTCGGAGATCGGCGAGAACGTGGTGGTGATCCTGTCCACCCACATTGTCGACGATGTCGCCGACCTTTGTTCCAGCATGGCGATCATGGACGGCGGCGAGATCGTCGCCCGCGGCGCGCCCGACGACCTGGTGAAGGCGTACGAGGGGCGGATCTGGACGAAGGCGATCGACAAGTCCGAGCTTGAAGCCTACTCCGCGCGCTTCACGGTCCTCTCGACCCGGCTCTCGGCCGGCCGCCGCGAAGTGCAGGTGCTGGCGGACGCCGCGCCCGATCCCGATTTCCGGCCCGGCCGCGCCAAGCTGGAGCATGTGTACTTCGCCACGCTGGCCGAACGCCGCGCGAAGGCTGGCGCCGCTGCCAAAGAAGCCGCGGCCTGACCATGCTGTCGCGCTTCGCCGCGTTCGAGCTGCGCTACCAGGTCTTCTCCCCGCTGTTCGTGATAACGGGCCTGGCGTTTTTTGTGCTGACCTTCGTGATGACCGCGGTCCCCGAGGCGACGGAGATGCTGAGCGGGTCCGCCAACATCAACTCGCCCTACGTCGTCGGGCTGCTGACGCTGTCGATGAGCGTGTTCGGGGTCTTCATATCGACCGCCTTCCTCTCGAGCGCATTGCTGCGGGATCGCCATTTCAACACCGAGTCGCTGTTCCTGACGCGGCCGATCAGCCGGCTGGATTATATCTGCGGCCGTTTTCTCGGGGGCTACGCGGCCAGCCTGCTGGTTTTTTCCGTCGTGCCGCTAGCGATCTTTCTCGCC
>DATBNA010000656.1:0-8083 GCA_036554545.1 Hyphomonadaceae bacterium | reverse complement strand
CATCGGCATTGTCCGCCCCTTCGTTCCGCTGGAGCAAATGCCCAGATCAGGGCAAGGTCAACCGGACGCAACGGGGATTCGGACCATGACAGACGCGCACCATCCGAAGTTCGGGACGCTGATCGACTTTCTCGCGCGCGTGCCCGCGGTGGACGTCAACGACACCCCGTCGCGTGGTATTGGGTCAGGCGACACCGACGGAGGATGGTGGGTGAAGTTCACCATCGACATCGACCACGACCTTGCCTGGCACACGGTGCAGGAGATGGGGCATGTGCTGAACCTCTTGTCGATGGAGGAGAGGCTGCCGACCGTGTTCAAGCCGGTTTCGCCGCCGCCCTACATGAATGGCGGGCCCGAAGAATTCCTGTCCTGGGTGATCGAAGGCACGGAGATGCCGCCGGGGACTGTCGCCAAATGGCTCGAGGAGCGCCTGCCCAAGCCCGTTGAGGAAGAGGCCGCATGGTTCGGCGAGCCGGATGACGAGGGTGAAATCGACGAAGACGATGAAGAAGACGACGAGAACTAGGCGGGCGTCGTGACTTCTTCGACCCGATAGGTCAGCGGCCGGTCCTCGTCATCGGTGACGGTGACATATTCGCCGACGAGAAACGGATGCGCGCCGAGCTTGAAGACCGGCTCGTCGTCTTCGGCGGTCTCTTCTTCGTAGTCGAAGAACCAGCTGGCGCCGCGACGGCGAAGGACGCCATGGCGAGGCGCCGGGAAATCCGGCGTGAAGTGAAGGATCGTGCAAAGGTCGTGATGCTTCTTCCATTCCGCCTCGTCGATAAAGCTTTTCCCGTCAAGAGGCGCGATCAGAACATAGCCGCGCCGGTCGTCGCCATTGGGGAATTCGGTTCCAGGGTTGCGGGCGAGGCGAAGGATGATGCGGGATAGCGTCATGACTGCTGCTCGAAATTGATGGCAATACCGAACCGGATTGCGCCTGTCCGGCCTGGTGTCCGTCAATCAGGAGAAACAGAGGAGGATGTCAGGCGGTGACCCGACGCAGCCGGACGAAATGTTCATCCCACCCGCTGTCGTGGTCGGCGGCTTCCTTGAAGTCAGGAAAGCCGTCGTGGATCAGCGTCAACACGGTTCCGTCGGCGACGGGCTCGAGCGTCCACGTACAGGTCGTCTCGTGGCCCTTCAGCCATTCATGGGTGAAGGTATGGACCAGCTTTTCGTGGGGCTTCATTTCCAGCACGCGGCCCCAGATCAGCTTCTCGCCCTCCTTCCCCAGCGTGTTGGTGTCGAGGCGATATTCGCCGCCGGGCTCAAGATCGTGCGGCGCGTCGTGAAACCACTTCGCGAGACCAGGCGCGGTCGTCAGGAATTTCCAAACATGGCGCGGCGGCGCCTTGAGGAAGACGGTCTTGACGATTTTCGGCGTCTTCTGTGCTGGCATGGATCTTTTCCCTAGCTTGAGAGATGGCTGCGCCAGCGCTGCCAGTACATGCGGTCCCAGCCTTGCGCGATGAGATCGCGATGCTGGTCAGGCACGTTGGCATGGACGAGGCGAATCGCGCCGCCCTTCGGCTGGTCGATGAAGTTGAGGATGAGGATGGAATCGGCGTCATCGCGGTTCCACACGTTGGCGCGCCAAGTCTGCACCAGACTTCGGCCGGGATCGACGTGAAGCATGCGGCCGCTGAGCCCGTTTTCGCCAAACGCCGAGAACGGGCTGCCGATCTCGGCGCTGATCCGCGCGTCGCTCTGGATGGCGGCGCTGTGCCGTTCGGACGTCGTGTAGATGCTGAACAGCTCGCTGGCGGAGATGCCGGGGAAGACAACTTCCTGCTCAATGACGACGGGCATGCTTTCGTCCTTTCGGCGACGTCGGAACATCGGATTCGACAGCCAGCTTCAGTCTGGCGAGCTTTTCGTCCCAGAAGGCGTCGAAGAAGGTGAGCCATTCAGCGGCGGACCTGAGGCCTTCGGGCTTGAGGACGTTGATGCGTTCGCGGCCCTTGGGCTGGATCGCGATAAGTCCGCCCTCACGCAGGATGGCGAGATGCTTCACCACGGCGGGACGGCTGATCTCGAAGCGCGAAGCGACATCTGCGATGGACGCCGGCTCGCGCGCAAGATCGCGGAGAATGCGCCGCCGCGTGGGATCGGCCAGCGCCCGGAAGACAGGCTGGAGGCGATCGTCATCATCCTTGCGGAGCGCTGCAGCGGCCATATGAAACCTTTTGGTTTCACATCTATGTAGAACCTTTTGGTTTCATGTCAACCGCTGAAGCGTCGAGAAGAACGCTGGATGGTGATGTCGGGAATTCGGCTGCGGTCGAGGGAGCTGCGGCTATATTGAAAGCATGAGCAGTTACCACATCTTCGAAACAGCCATCGGATGGGCCGGCCTTGCATGGAGCGAGGGCGGTCTCATCGCAGCCCATTTGCCGGAGCGCGATCCTGCCCTGGTGCGCAAATCGTTTGCGCGGCGCACGCCTGGCGCGACAGAATCTCCGCCCACGACGGAGGTCGCGGAGCTGGTTGAGGGCGTGAGAGCGCTGATGCGCGGCGAAAAGCCGGATCTGTCAGCGGCGCGAATCGATTTCGCGCGCGTCCCCGAATTCAATGCGAAGGTCTATGAGATCACGCGGCGCATTCCGGCGGGTGAGACGCTGACCTATGGCCAGATTGCCGCGAAACTTGGCGATCGCCTGTTGGCGCGAGATGTCGGCGCGGCGCTGGGCAAGAACCCGTGGCCGATCATCGTGCCGTGCCATCGCGTCACGGCAGCTGGTGGAAAACTGGGCGGGTTTACGGCGCGCGGCGGCGCAGAGACAAAGCTCAAGCTGCTTGAAATCGAAGGCGCGGCTGCAGCTACGGCGGCGCAAGCGAAGCCGAAGCCTCGCAAGGCCGAGCCATCGAAACAGCCGCGTCTTCTCTAGCTTCTACTCCGCCGCTGCGCGCTTCGGCAGTTTCCAGCCCGGGCGCGGGAAGTGGCAGGTGTAGCCGTCGGGATACTTCTCCAGATAGTCCTGATGCTCCGGTTCGGCTTCCCAGAAGGGACCGACGGGCTGGACTTCCGTGACGACCTTGCCGGGCCACAGTTTGGAGGCATCGACGTCGGCGATGGTGTCGAGTGCGACGCGCTTCTGGTCTTCGCTGGTGTAGTAGATGGCCGAGCGATAGCTCATGCCGATGTCGTTGCCCTGGCGGTTCTTCGTCGTCGGGTCGTGGATCTGGAAGAAGAATTCAAGCAGGTCGCGATAGCTGATTTTCGACGGGTCGTAGTTGATCTCGATCGCCTCGGCGTGCGTGCCGTGATTGCGATAGGTGGCGTTGGGGACGTCGCCGCCCGAATAGCCGACGCGGGTCGAGACCACGCCCGGCTTCTTGCGGATGAGATCCTGCATTCCCCAGAAGCATCCGCCTGCGAGAACGGCGCGTTCGGTGGCCATGGATACCTCCTCGATGCTGCAAGCTGGCGGCATCAAGATAGGGCGGAGCAAGCAGAATCCCTAGGCCGGCGACAGGGGCATTTCTGCCTGTCCATCGGCCCAGTTTGAGGCGCGACCCGTCAGGCGACCGGGATGAAATTCCCGTGGAAACCGGGTGGAATGCGGTGAGGGATCGTCACCGTCGCCTGCGGTTTGCCCGTAAAATCCTGCGCATCGAGGATCACGAAGTCGGTGGTGTCGTTCTGCCTGTCGACCACATAGCCCATCAGCCAGCCTTCATCTTCGGCGCTGCTGGCGTGCTTCGGGATGAAGACGAATTCGCCCGGCATGCGGCCTTCGCCGAAGTCGCGGACCTGCCGCGTTCCCGCCGAAAGGTCGTGCTTGAAGATGCGGGTGGCGGACTGGAAAGAGCTTCGCGCGTCGTCGGGCAGGGCGACGCAGTAGGCGTAGCGATAGGGCTTGCCGATAAGCCGTTCGTCGGGGCGCGGGAATTCTTGCGGCGCCTGGTCAATGACCTTGCGTGTCACGCGCCTTGCGACCGGATCGATTGTGAGGCGTTCGAAGGGCGTGACCGGAGAGTCGGGACCCGTAGCGCCGCTGGCGAACATGGTCGCATGCACGCACGCGTCCATGACGACCTTGCCGTCCTCGGTCTCAAACGCATTGGCGGGATGGAAGATGTAGCAGGGGTCGATGTCGCACCAGATCGTGTCCGTGCCCCTGCCCTCGCGCGGCAGCAGGCCGATGCGGGCCTTGTGTTTCGGGTTCCAGCGGTAGGGGAAGCTTTCGCCGGAAACCAGCGCCGCCATGGAGAAGGTGACCGGCAGGTCCATAACGATCACGTATGACTTCGTGATCATGCAGTCGTGGATCATCGGCCCGTCCTGCACGGGAATCGGTTCGTTGCGGCGCACCTTGCCGTCTCTGCCAACCACGACGTGCCAGACCATGTTCGGTTCCTGCGCGTAGTAGCAGATGGCGTGCTGTTCGCCGGTGTCGGGGTCGAGGTGCGGGTGGGCGGAGAAAGCCTTGCCCAGCGTGCCGCCGAAATCGGTGTGCGCGCGAGTCTCGAGTAGCTCGTTCACTTCGGCCGGATATCCGCCGGCCTCGACGATCGCGAAGATCTTGCCGGCATGGCCGATGACGTTGGTGTTCGGGCTGTCGTTGCCGAGAGGACCGCGTGGACCGGGGATCGGTTTCTCGCCCAACGCTTCGCTGATGTGCGTCGAGCGGATCCAGCGATTGCGGTACCAGAGCGCCTTGCCGTCTTTCATCCGAATGCCGTGCAGCATCGCATCGCCGACAAACCAGTGATGCGTGGCGTGGTTGGGCATCTTCAGCGGGTTGGGACCGTTGCGCAGGTAGACGCCGTTGAGCTCGGCCGGGATCTGGCCTTCCACCTTGAGAGCCTCTTCCGTGTATTCCGTCTTCAGCGGCTCGTGGACGCCGGTGAGATAGGGATTGGGCGTCTTGGCGCGGCGGAGCGTCCTGTTGAGGGTCGCGACGCCTGTGATGCCGGTGGTGACGATGCCGCGAATGGCGGTTTCGACGGGGCTGGTCATGGCGTTTTCCTTTTCGCTTCTCTTCACAGGCCGTTCAGCGGTCTGGCGTTCGGGAGCTCGTATCAGGGCGCGGCGTTTGGGCTGATTGCGCCCGCTGCCGACTATGTTTACGCTGATAACATGGCCAAGAATGGTAACACTGTCAACATCGAATCTTCGGGCGAGCGCTATCACCATGGCGACCTGCGTAGGGCCCTGGTTTTAAAGGGGATGGAGCGCCTCGCCGAAGGTCCGGCTGATGAGTTCAGCCTTCGCGAGCTGGCGCGGAGCATCGGCGTATCGGCCACGGCGGTCTATCGCCATTTCCCGGACAAGGCGGCGCTGCTGACCGAGCTGTGCATCGAGGGTGATCACATGCTGGCCGAAGCCTTTCGCAAGGCGATGGCCAAGGTGAAGCCGGGCCAGGAAGCTTTCGACGAAATGGGCCGGGCCTATGTGCGCTTTGCGCTCGCACATCCTGCGCTGTTCCGGCTGATGATGTCGCCTGCCGGCGAGCGTCGGACCGAGGGCGAAGCGAGCGCGATGCTGGTCGATGCGCTGAAGGGCCTGTCGGGTCCGGGGCTAAGTCAGGCCGAGCGCGATGCGCAGCGCGTGAAGGCCTGGTCGCTGGTGCACGGGCTCGCGATGCTGATGCTCGACGGGCTAGTGCCGTCGAACAAGGCGCTGATCGATCAGGTGATCACCGCCGATTTTCTTCCCGGCAAGAAGCGGAAGTCCTAGGCGCCGGCAGGACCGGCTTCCAGCACGTCCTCGACGGTGCGCAGGCCCGGTTTCGGCGACGTGACAAGCACGGCCATGTTTCCGGGGAGGTGCTTGTTGTCGAGCATCTTCTCGTGGGCCAGCGGGATGTCGCTGAAGGGGAAGACTTCCGACATGCACGGGTCGAGGCGGCGCTCCAGCATGAGCTGGTTGGCCTGCGAGGCCTGCAGCAGGTTGGCGAAGTGCGAGCCCTGCACGCGCTTCTGGCGCATCCAGAGGAAGCGGGCGTCCATGGTGAGGTTGAAGCCGGTGGTGCCGGCGCAGATGACGACCATGCCGCCGCGCTTCACCACGAACACCGAGACCGGCATGGTGGCTTCGCCGGGGTGTTCGAAGACGATGTCGACGTCCTTGTTGCCGGTGATCTGCCAGATGGCTTTGCCGAACTTGCGGGCTTCCTTCATGTAGTCGTTGAACTCGGGCGAGTTCACTTTCGGAAGCTGGCCCCAGCACTTGAAGTTCGAGCGGTTGATGACGCCCTTGGCGCCCATCGAGAGGACGAAGTCGGCCTTCGAGTCATCGGATATGACGCCGATGGCGTTGGCGCCGGCGACGGCGCAGAGCTGGACCGCGTAGGAGCCGAGGCCGCCCGAAGCGCCCCAGACGAGAACGTTCTGGCCCGGGCGCAGCACGTGCGGACGATGGCCGAACAGCATGCGATAGGCGGTTGCGAGGGTCAGCGTGTAGCAGGCCGCTTCTTCCCAGGTGAGATGCTTGGGCCGCTCCATGAGCTGGCGCGACTGGACGCGGCAGAACTGGGCGAAGGAGCCGTCCGGCGTCTCATAGCCCCAGATTCTCTGGCTGGGCGAGAACATCGGATCGCCGCCGTTGCATTCCTCGTCGTCGCCGTCGTCCTGGTTGCAGTGGATGACGACTTCGTCGCCAGGCTTCCAGCGCTTAACCTTGTCCCCTACCGCCCAGACGATGCCCGAGGCGTCCGAGCCCGCGACGTGGAAGGGCTGCTTGTGGACGTCGAACATCGAGACGGGCTCGCCAAGGCCGGCCCAGATGCCGTTGTAGTTGACGCCGGCCGCCATCACGAGGACGAGCACTTCATCGGACGCAATCTTGGGCGTGGGGACGACTTCGAGCTGCATGGCCTGCTTGGGGCGGCCCTGGCGCTCGCGGCGGATCGCCCACGCGTGCATGTTTGCGGGCACATGGAAATCGGGCGGGATCTCGCCAACCGCGTAGAGGTCCTTCACTTCGCGCGCACGAACGCCGTCAGCCACGTTGTCTCTCCCCGGCGCCTGAATCTACGGCCCTTTTTCGTGGAGTTCCGCGTGACGCGAACCCAAAAGGGCCATCAGGCGGGCGCACCTTGTCCAAGGACCGGACGGATTGCAAGCAATCTTGTTGCACTGCAATAGAGGGGCCAAACGTGTGGCTGCAACGCCTCGGCTCTACAGCGACGCAAGGGTCAACTTCATGCCCCGGCCGGGCCGCCGGCTTTCTGCTGCGCCTTGAGGGTTTCGGGGCAGACTTTCTCCGCGTGCACGGTGGGTTCTGCACGGGACGGCGTAAGCAGGGCGGCGCCCAGGACCAGGACCACGGGAAGGGCGGCTGCGCTGAGGCCGATGAGCGAACGTGTCGAAAGGTGCATGACGACGGCTCCCTGAGCGGGCAGAGGATAGCAGCAGCCCGTGGACTGACCAGATGGATTCGCGCCGGTCTCTGCGCAGCGATACGGTCCACGGCGCACGCGGGGTACAGGAGAGCACGATGGCGCGGCAGGCGTGGGTCAACGGGGTCTATGTTGCGGCGGAGGAAGCAAGGATTTCCCCCTTCGACCGCGGATTCCTGTTCGCCGATGGCGTCTATGAAGTGACCGCCGTCTATGGCGGCAGGCTCATCGACATGGAGCGGCACCTTGACCGTCTCGAGCGGTCGCTGAAGGAACTGAAGTTCGGCGCGATGCCGGATCGCAAGGAGCTGGAAGAGGTTCACCGCCGGCTGGTGAGCGAGAACCGGATCACCGAGGGCTATGTCTATCTGCAGGTGACGCGCGGGTCGTATTCCGGGCGGGACTTCGTGGCGCCAGATAAACCCAGGCTTACCTGCTTCGCGTTTGCCGAATCGCGGGCGCTGATCGACACGCCCAATGCGCGCAACGGATCGCGGGTCATCAGCGTGCCGGACATCCGGTGGTCGCGGCGCGACATCAAGTCGGTGGGCCTGCTGGCGCAGGCGCTGGCCAAGACCGAGGCGAAGGCGCGGGGCGCCGACGATGCATGGCTGGTCGGACCGGATGGCTTCGTTACCGAGGGCGCATCCTCCAATGCGTGGATCGTGACGAAGGATGGCGAGATCGTCACGCGGGCGCTGTCGAATGCGATCCTTGCCGGCGTGACG
>DATBNA010000655.1:0-6314 GCA_036554545.1 Hyphomonadaceae bacterium | reverse complement strand
GCTCTCGGTCGAGCCGGCGGCCGGCGTCAACTCGCCGCTGAATGTGATCTTCGAACTTGTCGTCAAGCTCGCCTCGACGAAGCTGCCGGAGTAAGCAAGTCTCCGTCACGCGCGAAACGCGCCGAGGAGATTGTCATGGCTTACGAGACGCTGCTGGTCGAGACAGATGGTTCGGTCGGGATCATCACGCTAAATCGTCCCGAGGCGCTGAACGCGCTGAACCGGAAGCTTTGCGAGGAGGTCATCGCCGCGCTAGGCGCTTTCGAGAAGGACGCGAACATTGGCTGCGTGATCCTCACCGGCGCAGGCCGCGCCTTCGCCGCCGGCGCGGACATCAAGGAGATGGCGCCGCGCTCCTACATGGATGTCTACAAGGACGACATGTTCGGCGCGTTCGAGCATGCGGTCTCTTCGTTCCGCAAGCCGGTGATCGCCGCCGTGAACGGCTTTGCGCTGGGCGGCGGCTGCGAACTGGCGATGCTGTGCGATTTCATCCTCGCTTCGGAAGCTGCGAAGTTCGGCCAGCCCGAAATCAACCTCGGCGTAATGCCTGGTATCGGCGGCACGCAGCGCCTGACGCGTTTTGTCGGCAAGTCGAAAGCCATGGAAATGTGTCTTACGGGCCGCATGATGGATGCAGCCGAAGCAGAACGTGCCGGCCTCGTCTCGCGTGTCCTGCCGGCGGATAAGCTGATGGACGAAGCAAAGACTGCGGCAAAAAAGATCGCCGCCCAGTCGCAACCGATTGCGATGATGACAAAGGAGACCGTCAACGCCGCCTACGAGACCACGTTGCGCCAGGGCATCACTTTCGAGCGCCGCCTGTTCCACTCGATGTTTGCGACCAGCGATCAAAAAGAGGGCATGGCCGCCTTCGTTGAAAAGCGCCCTGCAAAGTTTTCAAACTCGTGATCGGGCGGGTCCCCGGGCGACGCTCGGGCAGGCGATCAAATCGTGCAGGACCTGAATTGACCGTCCACAGGCCCGCTGTTAAGACGCCCCTCCCCTGAGGGCCGGTTAGTGTCCGGGCGGCAGGGTAAACGGAGCTGGAAAGACCAATGGCCAATACGAAATCCGCCAAGAAAATGGTGCGCAAGATCGCGCGGCGGACCGAGGTCAACAAGTCGCGCCGTTCGCGCGTCCGCACCTATGTCCGCAAGGTCGAGGAAGCCATCGCCTCAGGCGACAAGAAGGCCGCCACGGTCGCGCTGAAGGCTGCGGAACCCGAAATCATGCGCGGCGTCTCCAAGGGCGTGGTCCACAAGAACACCGGATCTCGCAAAGTTTCGCGCCTTGCGGCGCGGGTGAAGGGAATGGGCTGAGGGGGGATGGCCGCCCCTCAGTTGGGGCGGTTCCCGTGTGTGTTGCACATCCCGTGCGTTGAGTTCCGATCCGCGAAGCCCGTTCGCGGCGAACCATTTCTTGCGTCTGAAAATTAGTCCGTACACGGTGTAATTTTGCATACGTGAAACGGCCCGCACCGTCTCGCCGGTAACCATAAAAAGCTCGGAAACACGGGCTTTTTCGACTGCAAGAGGATTCTTTGTCATGCTGCTGTATTAATTTTGGATCAGCGGCATTTATGACTGTTGACCATCGCGAGTGTTCGGAGAAAAACTCTCCCACGTAGCGAGTAACCTTCCCAGTTCGGACGAATTGCCAGCGGCTCTCGGGGCTTGAGCCGTAGAGGGACTTTTGCGTCCGAAACGAGGGGGTCAGTCGGAAAAAGACGACGGGTAGACGAGGGGCAGAATGATCAACAAGCAGACCACAACACGATTTGCGCCAAGCGGGGTTGGCGGGTCCTCACGGATAGCTGAATCGACCACTCCAACACGCAGACAGGACACCGGCGTCGAAGCGTCGATCGAGATTCCGGCCATCTGGCAGGGCGCGCGCGAGACGTTGCGCCGCCGCGTCGGCGATGCGCGTTTCGACACGTGGATTGCGCGCCTTGAGCTGATCGCCGAAGTGAACGGCGAGATCCTCATCGCTGCGCCGGGAGAACTCGAATACGACCGCGTCAATCGCGAATTCATCCGCGATATCCAGCACGCTTGGAGCCAGGCGGATTCCCGCGGCCGCAAGGTGCGGCTTGATGTCCGCGGCCGGATCGAGCCGGAAGTGCTGGCCCTGGCCCAGCCTGCCCTGGCGCAGCCCGCGTCTCAACCGGCGCCTGACGTAGACGCTCCTGCGCTCGACGCAGGCGACACAGGGGCTGACGAACAGCAGACGCTGGAAAACTTCCTCGTTGGCGAATCCAATCGCATTGCCTTTGGCCTTGCCCGCCGGCTGGCCTTGGGCGCCAGCGTCGCCGCCAACGTGGTGACCATCATTGGCCCGCACGGCGTGGGCAAGACGCACCTCCTCAAGGGGATCGAAGCGGCGCTGAAGGCTGCGCGCGGGGACGGCACCGTCCTCTACATGTCTTCGGAAGACTTCACGGTCGCCTTCGTCGAGGGCGTCAAGCGCAAGGATACTTCGGACCTGCGCACCTTGGTGCGCCGCGCGAAGGTGGTTCTTCTCGACGACTTCCAGTTCATCTGCTCGAAGCCCGGCACGCTGGTCGAATTCTTTTCCCACCTGCGCGCCATCGTTCAGGCGGGCGGCGTAGTTGTACTCGCCTGCGATCAGACGCCGGCCGTGCTCGACCAGCTCGACGACCGCATGCGTGACGAGATCCAGGGCGGCGTCACCGTCCAGATGGACCTGCCGGAGCGCAGCCTGCGTCGCGAGATCGTGCGCACCAAGGCCGAAGCGGTGTCGGCCGCGGACAAGGAGTTCGCGCTCACGGACGAATGGATCGATCTTCTGGCCGATCGTCTTCCTGCTTCCGGCCGTGCGCTCTATGGCGCCGTGCGGAACGTCTATGTCGGCACCATCCTGACCGGCCAGCCGCTCTCCAAGGCGGCGGTCGAAAAGGCGATCCAGCTCCAGCTTGGCGGCTCGCCGGTTCGCGCGCCCAAGATCGACACGATCAAGGATGTTACGGCAAAGGCCTATGGCGTCTCGAAGCAGGATCTCGAATCCAGCTGCCGCAAGCGCCAGTTTGCCCAGCCGCGGCAGTACGCGATGTATCTCAGCCGCCAGCTGACAAAGTGCTCCTACCCGCAGATCGGCCGGATGTTCGGTGACCGCGACCACACCACGGTGCTTTTCGCGTACCGGAAAATCTCCTCGATGGTGGCCAAGAACGAGGGCATGGCGGAAGAGCTGCGCCAGCTTGAGCAGCGCATCCTGGCCGACCCGCGGAACAACCGGTAGGCAACCTCGCGGCGGCTGGGGATAGCCCTCGAAACGGGCCTTTCCGCAACTGTGGAATGCGTTAATGTCTCGGCCCGCCCTGACCGGCGGGCCGAAGCATTTTCGGGAAAATACCGCCGGGCAGCCCATGAGAGGCGAGCCCTCGGACGAGGTAGGGTGAATGAAACTCACGATCGACCGCAACGCCCTGATGCGTGCGCTGTCCCACGTTCAGGCTGTCGTCGAGCGGCGGAACACGATTCCGATCCTGTCCAATATACTGCTGCAGGCGGAAGGCGACCGCCTGAGCCTTACGGCCACCGACCTCGACATCGAGGCCACGGATGCGGCCGAGGCCAAGATCAAGAAGGCCGGATCGATCACCGCGCCGGCGCAGACGCTGTTCGACGTCGTGCGCAAGCTGCCAGAAGGCTCCGAGATATCGCTCGACCTTTCCGACGGCCGGCTGGCGATTTCGGCCGGGCGCTCGCGCTTTGCGCTGCCGACGCTTCCGGCATCGGACTTCCAGACCATGGCGCGTGAGGCGGCGCCGACCAAATTCGAGATCGAGGCGGCCGAGCTGCGCCGCCTGATCGACAAGACACGTTTTGCGATCTCCACCGAAGAGACGCGCTATTACCTCAACGGCATCTACCTGCATCACGCCAAGGGCGCGAAGGGCGCAGTCCTCCGCGCTGTCGCCACCGACGGCCACCGTCTGGCGCTTGCTGACGCCGAGGCGCCGAAGGGCTCGGCGACACTCAAGGGCGTGATCGTTCCACGCAAGGCGGTCGCCGAGGTGCGCCGCCTGCTCGACGACGCGCCGGAGACGGTGACGGTCGAGGCGTCGGATTCGAAGATCGTCTTCCACATCGGCGAGGCCGTGCTGACGTCGAAGCTGATCGATGGATCCTTCCCCGAATACCAGCGTGTCATTCCGAAGGACAACGGACGTATCCTTGTGGTTGACAACAAGCTGTTCTCGGCTGCCGTTGATCGTGTCTCGACCGTATCGGCGGAACGTTCGCGCTCGGTAAAGCTGTCGCTCTCGTCCGGCAAGCTCACCCTGGCGGTCAATCATTCCGAAACGGGGCAGGGCACGGAAGAACTCGAAGCCGAATATGACGGCGAGCCCATGGAGATCGGTTTCAACGCCAAATACCTGCTCGACGTGGCGCAGCAGATCGAAAGCGAGGAAACCCGCATCGAGTTCAACGACGCGGCCTCGCCCGCGCGCGTGCTCGACGCCAAGGATACCGGCGCGCAATACGTGCTGATGCCCCTTCGTGTTTAAGATCGGGCGGGTGTGATGGACGGCGCTGCCGCCAGCCGCCCACGGGTCTGCCTGACACGTCTCGCGCTCGAGAATTTCCGCAACTATGCGGCGGTGTCGCTGAAGCTCGATGGCCGGCATGTCTGTCTTTACGGGGCCAATGGCTCGGGCAAGACCAACCTGATCGAGGCGGTGTCGATGCTGGCGCCAGGCCGCGGCCTGCGCAGCGCAGATCTTGTCGACATCGTGCGGCGTGATCCCGGCGGGTTGTCGGCGCGTAGCTGGGCGCTATCGGCGGATCTTCGCGACGGAGACGTCGACCGCAAGCTCACGCTGGCGCTTGAGCTTGACGAGCAGAGCCGCTCCAAGCGTGTCGCGAAACTCGACGGCGCGGTGACCACGCAGACCGAACTTGGCGAACTCGTGCGTGTGATCTGGCTAACGCCGGCCATGGATCGCGTCTTTGCCGGACCCGCCAGCGACCGCCGCCGTTTCTTCGATCGTCAGGTGCTGGCGCATTTCCCGTCGCATGGTCCCGCTGGCGCGGCTTACGAAAAAGCGATGCGCCAGCGCAATGCGCTGCTGGAGCAGGGCAGGGTCGATCCGGCATGGCTCGACGCGCTGGAGCAGCGCATGGCGGAGGCCGGAGCAGTGATGGCGATGCATCGCGCCGATGCGCTGACGCGTATGCAGGAGGCCATCGCCGCGCGCCCCGAAGGCGCCTTTCCGAAATCGGTTCTCGATCTCGACGGCCGCTTCGAAAAGCGCGCGGCGGAGGGCGTCGACGTTGCCCAGATCGAGCAGGAAATCGCCGCCGCACTTCGATTCAATCGCACCAGGGACCAGGTCGCTGGACGCACTTTGGAAGGGGTTCATCGGACAGATTTGACGGTCCTTCACGCCCCCAAACAGCTGCCTGCCGCCCAGTGCTCGACGGGTGAGCAGAAAGCCCTGTTAATAGGGCTTATTTTGGCGAATGCGCAGGCGCTTTTCGAGCGTGATTTTGCCCCATCTCCCCTGCTAGTATTGGACGAAGCGGCGGCCCATCTCGATTCGGACCGGCGCGCCGCCTTGTACGATGAACTGGCCGCGCTCGGCGGCCAGGCCTGGCTCACAGGGACGGACCGCTCTCTGTTCGACGCTTTCGGCGACCGCGCGCAGCGGTTCGAGGTGTCGAATGGCGTCGTGCATGAAGATTGATGCGGACGCGCGAAGCCGTCTGCGACAAGGAAGTTCTGTATGGCCGATACCATCGACACCCCGGGCGACGAGCCCGCGCCTCGCAAAGGCAAGGGCTACGACGCCGAGTCCATCAAGGTGCTCCGCGGCCTCGACGCCGTCAGAAAACGGCCGGGGATGTATATTGGGGATACGGATGACGGGTCGGGGTTGCACCACATGGTTTATGAGGTGGTGGACAATTCCATTGACGAGGCGCTGGCGGGGCATGCGGATTTCGTCGCTGTAACCCTGCATCCGGACGGGTCGGCGGAGGTGCAGGACAATGGGCGGGGGATTCCCGTTGATATCCACCCCGAGGAGGGGGTTTCCGCCGCCGAAGTGGTGATGACCCAGCTGCACGCCGGCGGGAAATTCCAGAACCTGGACGAGGGCGGGAGCTACAAGGTCTCCGGCGGCCTGCATGGTGTTGGCGTCTCGGTCGTCAACGCCCTCAGCGAGACCCTCGACCTCACAATCAACCGGGACGGGAAAACGCACGCCATGCGCTTCCGCCTGGGCGATGCAGAGGCGCCGCTGAGGATCAGCGGCAATGCGCCCCTGAAGGCCGACGGCAAGA
>DATBNA010000588.1:0-3097 GCA_036554545.1 Hyphomonadaceae bacterium | reverse complement strand
CGAAGTACGCTTCGAAGGCAATGGCTGCCTCGCGGAAGAGAAATAGTACGCCGAGAAAGCCGCCTTGACTCGCCGCCGCCGCGGGCTTCCCCTCGCGTTCGGACGGACAGGGGGACGAGACGTGCCAAACAATACACACGGCCTGACTCTGCTACGTGCATGCGTCGCAGCCCTTGCGGTCATGATGCTGGACGGTCGGGCGGTCGCGCAAGTCACGCAACAACAGGCGCGCGAAGTTGCGCAGGAAGCAGCGAGGCGAGCCAATCGCGATCTAGACAAGGCGCAAGCGGACCAGAAGCCGATAGATGCGCCGGCGTGGAACGGCATTGGGCCGCCGCCGGCCGATCTGTTTCTTTCCAGGCCTGCACTAGCCTTTGTGCAGATGTCCCCGGACGGAAAGCATGTCGCTGCGATGCGACGCGACAGGGGCGTGACCTACCTCATGGTCGTCAGTCTCGAAGGCGGCGGCACGAAAGCGCTTCAGCTCGACGGGATGAACATCACCGGCATCGACTGGGGATCCAACGATCGCATTCTCTATACAGCCGGCGCCGAGAACGTGTCCTTTCGCGGCGATGAATACGGCATCGTCATGGTCGGCGCGCCGCGCATGTACTCCGTCGGCCTCGACCTCAAGAATCCCATCCTGTTCTTCGAAAAGGACAAGAGGCTCTCGCGCGAGAATTTCGGCGCGTCGCGCATAACTGGCCGCATCGCGGGCGATGACCGCCACATCCTTCTTCCGATGCGCATGGTCTTCAAGCTGAACCTCCTGAAGGTCGATATCTACAGCGGCGAATGGGAAGCCGTTGGCAATGGCGAGCAGGAGACGCTGCAATGGTTCGTGGATCGTGCAGGTAAGCCTGTGATCCGACTCGACCGCGCCAACAAGCGCGGCACCGAAGTGGCCGTGATGGTGCGCAAGGAAACCGGCAATGGCGGCGTCACCTGGCGCAGGGCCCAGACGCTGCGTGTTGATCGCACCACAAGCAACACGCCGGACTTCGTGCCGCTCTCTGGCGGACCTGTCTCGAGCCAGTACTATGTCAAAGCGCGCCGCGAGGAGGGCGGAACGATCGGCGTCTATCTTTATGACCTCGAAAAGGATGCCTTTGTCGAGACGTTGTTCTCGAGGAACAACGCCGATGCGGACAACGTGCTCTTCGATCCGGTCACGGGCGCCTATGCCGGAACGTTCTACTGGGAAGACCGCCTGAAGTTCGAATTCGCCGACCCTGCGCTGCAGGAAACGATGAACGTCCTCGACACGAGCTTTCAGAAGGCCTGGAACCTTATCCCCGTCGATCGCGCGATGAACAACACGCGCTGGCTGATCCATGCCAGCAATCCGACCAATCCCGGCGGTTACTATATCTACGACTCAGAGCGCAAAGCGGCCAATGAGATCGGTCTGCTCCAACCGGCGCTGAGCGCAACGAAACCGGGCCGGGTTTTCGCGGTCGGTTATACCGCCCGCGACGCCATGAAGATCAACGCCTATCTCACGACGCCGCCAGGCTGGGCGGCTGGGTCGCCAAAGCCGCCGCTGATCGTGATGCCCCACGGCGGACCGGAAGTACGCGACACCTATGTGTATTCTCCGCTCGTCCAGTTCCTCGCATCGCGAGGTTATGCGGTATTTCAGCCGAACTTCAGAGGCTCGGCCGGTTACGGCAAGGCGTTCCAGGATGCCGGCCGCGGGCGCTGGGGCGACGCCGTGCAGGACGACATCGCCGACGGTGTAAGGTTTCTCATCGACAATGGAATGGCGGACCCGGGACGCATCTGCATCTTCGGCGCATCCTATGGAGGGTACGCGGCCATGATGAGCGCGGCGCGCCATCCTGACCTCTACAGGTGCGCTGTATCCGCTTCCGGGCCGACCGATCTTGCAAGGATGCTGAGGTGGGAAAGGAATGAGGAGGGATCCAACTCGTCGTCCTATCGCTACTGGGTCTCGCAGATCGGAGACCCGGCCAGGGATGCAGCGAAGATCGAGGCGTCTTCGCCCGCGCTGCATGCAGCAAAGATCATGGCGCCTGTGCTCCTGATCCATGGAAAGCGCGACAGTACTGTGCCGTTCGAACAATCCGAGTTCATGCGGGATGCGCTGAAGAAAGCCGGCAAGCCGGTGGCGCTTTCCGTCTACGAAGATGCCGGGCATGGTTTCGGCGGGCGCGACGCGATCCGTTACTTTACGGAACTGGCCAGCTTCTTCGGCGAGCATCTCGGGCAGGCGCAATAGCCTTTCACAACGGCTTGTCGCTCCTCGATTTCGCTTGAAACAGTGCGCCAACAGGGCTCTCCTGCAGGGCGAACCGCGTGGGAGGAACGTATGAGGATTCCGGCTATCGCTTTGGCGATTGCGATGCTGGGCGGCGCCCCTGCGGCTGTCGCGCAGAACAACCCACCGGCGCCCAAGATCACCGATCTCGGCGGCGGCATCCAGGTGATCTTCGGACAGGGCGGAAATATCGGCGTCTCCGCCGGGCCAGACGGCGCGTTCGTGATCGACGACCAGTATCCCAACACCGCGGCCGCCAATCTCGAGAAGATCAGGCAGATCTCCGGCGGGGCGCCGCGCTATCTTGTCAACACGCACTGGCATGGCGATCACGCCGGCGGCAACGCAGCCTTTGCTCAGGCCGGCGCGATGATCTTCGCGCATGAGAATGTCAGGAAGCGTCTTTCCGGCGAAGTGAAGTCGATCGGGCTCAACGGCCAGCCTGCGGCGGCCTCGCCCGAGCCTGCCTGGCCGGTGATCACGTTTGTCGACGGCGTCGACTTCCACCTCAATGGCGAGACCATCCGCGTTTTCAAGGTCCGCGCCGGGCACACGGATGGCGATTCGATGATCCATTTCGTCGAGCCCGACGTCCTTCATATGGGGGACGTATTCTTCAACGGCCTCTTTCCGGTGATCGATCCGGGCTCGGGCGGGTCGGTGCGCGGCTATCTCGAGGCGATGAAGGATACGCTCAAGATTGTCGACGCCGATACGAAGATCATTCCCGGCCATGGCGACATGGCCACGAAGGCGGATCTCGAAAAGCAGATCGCCATGCTCGAGGGCGCCATCAAGGCGGTCGAGGCGCGC
>DATBNA010000561.1:0-2558 GCA_036554545.1 Hyphomonadaceae bacterium | reverse complement strand
CGCCATGGAGATGGAGCAGGCGGTCAACGCCAACGAGCCGGGCATCATGTTCTACCGCCTGTTCAAGGTGCAGGGCGAAAGCAACAAGTACGTCTTCATGGAGCAGTACAAGGACCAGGCCGCGGTCGAGGCTCACCGCGCTGCCGAGCACTTCAAGCGCATCGGACGCGCCATGGGCGCCCACATGGACGGGCCGCCGAAAGTCACCCGCATGGACAAGGTGAAGTAAGATGGATCTCGAATTCACCCCCGAAGAACTGAAGTTCCGCGACGAAGTCCGTGCGTGGATCGCCGAGAACTACACCGACGACCTCAAGAAGCGTATGGCGCTCTCGAAGAACGGCTCGCTCGACGAGAAGAACCAGAAAGCCTGGCAGAAGAAACTCGCCGACAAGGGCTGGCTCTGCACCAACTGGCCGAAGGAGCATGGCGGCACGGGCTGGAACCAGACGCAGAAATACATCTACGAAATGGAGATGGCGCTATCGGGCGCGCCACGCATGAGCTCCATGGGCGTGCGCATGTGCGCGCCCGTGATCATGAAGTTCGGCACGGACGCGCAGAAGAAGAAATTCCTGCCCCCGATCCGCAACTCCGAAGTCTGGTGGTGCCAGGGCTATTCCGAGCCCGGTTCGGGCTCCGACCTCGCCAGCCTTTCGATGTCCGCCAAGCGCGAAGGCGATTACTACATCCTCAACGGCCAGAAGACCTGGACGACCTACGCCCAGTGGGCCGACTGGATCTTCTGCCTCGTCCGCACGTCGAAGGAAGAGAAGAAGCAGAACGGCATCAGCTTCATCCTCGTCGACATGAAGTCGCCGGGCATCACCATCACCCCCATCAACACGCTCGATGACACCCCGCCGGGCGATCAGGAGATCAACTCGGTCTTCTTCGACAATGTGAAGGTCCCGGTCGAGAACCTCGTCGGCAAGGAAGGCGAAGGCTGGACCTGCGCCAAGTATCTGCTGACGTTCGAACGCGGCTCCGCCTACGCCCCCGGCAATCGCAATGCCCTCCGCAAGGCGCGCGAGATCGCCAGCATAGAAACGGCTGGCGGCCGCCCCCTGCTCGAGGACCCGGATTTCGCCCGCAAGCTCGCCGACCTCGAAATCCAGATCGAGGCGCTCGACGCCACCGAGCGCCGCATCTTCGACAAGCTGTCGTCCGGCCAGTCGGTCGGCGCGATGTCGTCGCTGATGAAGACGCGCGGCTCCGAGATCGGCCAGAAGGTGACGGAGATCGTCCTCGAAGCCGCCGGCGTCTATGCCGAGCCCTTCGTGCAGGACACCTACGCCCACCTCGAAGGCCGCTCAAACGAGCCGCTTCCGGCGCCGGAACATCTGATCACCGCAGCGGGCAGCTACTTCAACAACCGCAAGACATCGATCTACGCCGGCTCCAACGAGATCCAGCGCAACATCATGGCGCAGATGATCATGGCGGCCTGAACACGCGCTCCGGTCATTTCGGCAGGGGAACGCGAACAGGCGAGTGAACCACCCGTGACCCCTCGGGAAGGGCCGACAAGGTTACGCAGATGAAACGGAAATAACTCGCGCCTGTCTCGTACGCCGTTTGTCTGTCGCAATCGTCATGCTACCGCTTGGCCTGCTGCGGGGACGACAAGCATTCGGGGGCCGGCCATGCGCCGTTACCTATTCCTTGGACTCGCTGCCGCCTCGCTCGGCGCCTGCAGCAGCTATCAACCCGCCGCCGTTCACGACATGGTCGGCATGAAGCCCGAGCGCATCTCGCCAGGCCTGATGCGGCGCTACATTTCGACCGACAATTCCAGCTTCGCCATCTATGACATGCGCAAAGGCGTGAAGGTGCCGGTCCATACGCACGGCAGCGAACAGGTCAGCTACGTCCAGGCCGGCCGCATCCGCTTCGTGGTCGGCGGCCAGATCCACGATCTGCGAAGAGGCCAGTCGATCGTCATCCCGGTGAACGCGCCGCATTCCATCGAAGCGCTGGAAGACAGCATCGAGATCGACTACTTCGTCCCGTCGCGCAGCGACTGGAATGCGGATGTCGACGAACGGGCGTCCTCTCCTCCGCCCAGCGGCCAGCCCGGTTCGCGTCAGTAGGAGTTACGCACCGCCAAAAGTGCGATCAGTCGGTCGGCGCGGTCGCATGAGGCGTCATCCAGAGGTGGTGTCGACCGAAATCGATCACGAGGTTGAAGCGCTTCAGCAGGTCGACACCGATAACGCCATCGATGTCACCCATCCGGCTGAGCAGCCCAAGCGATGCCGAGCTTGCGCGAACATTCTCGAACACCTGCCCGCCAAGCGTCACCTCAGGTACAAGGATGGCCTTATGCTCGCGAACGCCATCAATCCCCGCAATCCTGAGCCGCGAGGCAGGCAGGGCCATCAGCTCCGCCGTCGCAGCGACAAAGGATGAGTCGAGGTGCAACGAACCGGAGGCGGCGGTGTCGAGCACCAGGTCCGCCGGCGCTCCCGCAAGACCGACGGACAGCGTCGGCCTGTGCCACCCGCTCCGCGTCAGGATGAGCGGCTCGTCACCAGGCGCCATGAATTCTGACGAAC
>DATBNA010000527.1:0-20645 GCA_036554545.1 Hyphomonadaceae bacterium | reverse complement strand
GCCATAGACCGTCACGCGCGATCCGCCGGTGAGACCTGCAAGGTCGATGCGGAACTGCAGGCCGTCGCAAGAAATCGCAAAGCCATCGTGCGGCAGACCTTCGCGTTTCAGCCGGTCGGCTAGCCCGAGACTTTCAAGAATCGAAACCGTCGTCTGTTCCAGGACCCCCGCCCGCACGCGGCCCTCGACATAGGTGCGGTCGCGCCGTTCCAGCACGAGGCAATCGATGCCCGCGCGCTGCAACATATGCCCCAGCATCATGCCCGCGGGCCCAGCGCCAATGATTGCGACCTGCGTTTTCATCCTCTCGTCCAGACAGCGATGACGCAGATAGTTATATCACATATCTGTCTAGCTCAAGCGGCGTCTATCGAAAGAACCGAAGAAAGAAGTGTGGATGTATAGGGGTGTTTCGGCGCGCTGCAGACCTGCGCCGCCGCGCCAAACTCCACCACCTTGCCCTGATGCAGCACGGCGACCTCGTCGCACATGAAGGACAGGATCGAAAGGTCGTGCGTAATCAGCACGTAGGCGACACCGCGCTGTTCCTGGATGTCCTTCAGCAGGTTTAGGATCTGCGCGCGCACGGAAATGTCCTGCGAGGATACCGGCTCATCGAGGATGATGACGTCGGGTTGGGAGGCAATGGCGCGGGCGATGGCGATGCGCTGGCGCTGGCCGCCGGAGAATTCTCCGGGGAAGCGGCGCGCATCGTCCGGCGACAGGCCGACCGATGTAAGTGCTTCTGCAACGCGCGTGCGTCTTTCATCCCGGTCTGCCGCGCCGGACCAAAGCAGGGGTTCGGACACGATTGCGCCGACGCTCATGCGTGGGTTGAGCGAGGAATAGGGATTCTGGAAGACCGGCTGCACGCGACGCCGGAATTCGCGGCGTCCTTTTGTGTCGAGCGTTGCTGCGTTGTGGCCCCCGAACAGGACTTCACCGGACGAAGGCCGGTCGAGCAGCAGCAACAGACGGCCAAGCGTCGTCTTGCCCGACCCGGACTCGCCGACGACGCCCAGCGTCGTCCCGCGGACTATGTCGATCGAGACGCCGTCGAGCGCCGTCAGCCTTGGCACGGCTGCGCCGAGGACAGTTGCGCGCTGACCGCCAAACGTCTTGGTGAGAGAACGCGCCGAGAGGATGACACTTGTCATCATGCGCTCTTCGGGAAATGACAACGCAGGCGATGGCCATGCCCTGGTGTCAGGTCAGGCAGCGCCTGGCATTGCGGCTTCGCATTGGCGCAGCGGGGGGCAAAGCGGCAGCCTGGCGGCCGATCGGTGAGCGTGGGCGGCGCGCCGCCAATTGCGGGCAGTCGTTTCTGCGCGCCGGAAACGCCGCGGGCGGCGGCAACAAGCGCTCCGGTGTACCAATGGCGCGGCCGATCCAGGACGTCGCGCGTCGGCCCGTCCTCAACGATCTGGCCGGCATACATGACAATGATGCGCTCGCAGACCTTTGCGACGACGCCAAGGTCGTGGCTGATGAACAGCATCGCCATTCCGCGCTCGCGGCGCAGCCCATCGAGCATGTCGAGATAGCGGCGCTGGACGGTGACATCGAGGGCAGTTGTCGGCTCGTCGGCGATCAGCAGGCGCGGACTGCGGGCGATGCCAATGGCCCCGACCACGCGCTGGCGAAGGCCGCCACTGAGTTGGTGCGGATATGCATTGAGCCGCGTTTCAGGCTCGGGAATGCGAACGGCGCCGAGCGCCTTCACGGTTTCGGCTTCCAGCCCCCGCACCGAGCCGCCGAGCGCTATAGTCTCGGATACCTGCTTTCCAACGGTGAGCGTGGGATTGAGCGAGGTCATGGGGTCCTGCGGAATCAGCGCGACGCCGCCGCCGCGATAGGCGGAGAGGTCTTTTCTGTTCATCGCAAACACGTCGCGGCCTTCAAACGCGATACGGCCGGAAACTTTGAGATCGCGTGCGGGCGGCGTGAGGCGCAGAACCGCCAGCGCCAGTGTCGACTTTCCCGAGCCCGACTCCCCGACAATGCCGACGCTTTCGCCAGCGCTGACCGAGAGCGTCACGCCGTCGAGCGGCGCCACCATCCGGTCGCGATAGCGGAAGGAAACCGACAGGTCTTCGACCTGGAGCAGGGGCGCGATCACAGGCCAGTCTCCCTGCGCCGGTCGGGGTTGAGATGGTCTGCCAGCGCATCGCCCAGCATGTTCGCGGACATCACGACGACCAGCACGGCCAGCCCCGGTATCAGGCTGACCCACCAGGCCGACGCGATGAAGTTTCGTCCATCCGAGACCATCGAGCCCCAGGATGGCGTCGGCGGCGGGACGCCTACGCCAAGGAAGCTGAGCGAGGCTTCCAGCACAATCACCGTGCCAACCTGCAGCGTCGCCAGCACGATCAGCGCGCCGGCAATGTTCGGCAGCACATGCCTTACGATTATGTAAGAGTCGGACGCGCCCGCCGTCCTTGCCAGGTCGATGTAGTCCAGCTTGCGGACCCGTAGCGTCTCACCCCGCGCCATTCGCGCATAAGGCGACCACAGCACGATCATCAGCACGATGATGATATTGACAAGCGACGGCCCGAACAGCGCCGCCATCAGCAGCGCCAGCATGATGATTGGAAACGACAGCGCCAGATCCACCACTCTCATCACGATCCGGTCCGTCCAACCGCCGACATAACCAGCAATCATACCAACAGTGGAGCCAATAATGCCGGCGCCGAGGATGGCGAGGGCGCTGACGGCGAGGGAGACCTGTGCGCCATAGACAAGCCGGCTGAGGATGTCGCGCCCCAGATCGTCGGCGCCCAGAATATGGCGCAGGCTGCCGCCTTCGACCCAGGCCGGCGGCATCAGCCGGTCCTCCAGCGACCCCGCCATCGGATTGGCCGGCGCGATCAGTGGCGCCAGCAGCGCGGCCAGCACGAACAGGCCCAGCACTGCAACGGCGATGCGCACGATGCTCGATCGGAACAGGCCCGTCATTACGCTGCCTCCCGCACGCGCGGATCGAGCCACGCGTAGAGCAGGTCGACCATCAGATTCATCACGATGTAGAGCGTCGTGATCATCAGCACGACAGCCTGGATGACGGCGAAGTCGCGGCGCAGGATCGATTCGAGCGCCAGCCGGCCGACGCCTGGCCATGAAAACACGGTCTCGATAACCACGGCGCCGGTGATCATCGTCGCGAAGAATGCGCCCATGAAAGTAATCACGGGAAAGGCGCTGTTGCGAAAGGCGTGGCGCCAGATCACATCGCGCTCCGGCAACCCTTTTGCGCGCGCCAGCTTTACGTATTCGGACGTGAGCGCCTCGATCATCGCGCCGCGGACGAGGCGGACGATGGCGGCAAGCGAGAACAGCGCCATGGTGAAGGCAGGCAGGGCGATGTTGGCGAGGCCGCCGAAGCCGGATGTGCGCGCCCAGCCGAGTTGCACGGCAAAGATGTAGATGAGGACAAGTCCGAGCCAGAAGGGCGGGACCGACTGACCGAACAGGGCAGCGGCGCGTGCAGCCACGTCGAGCGGGCGGCCGCGATTGACTGCAGCCGCCACGCCGAGCGGGATGCCGATCCCCAGCGCGATGACCAGGCTCGCACTCGCCAGCAGCAGCGAATAGGGCAAGCGTTCCAGTACAAGCTGGAAAGCCGGGCTCTGGTCGCCCATGATCGAGCGGCCGAAATCCCCCTGCAGCACATTGCCGAGGAAGATGAAATACTGCTCGAAGACCGAGCGGTTGAGCCCAAGTTCGGAGATGAGCGCCTGCTTGTCCGCCTCTGTTGCGCCATCGCCCAGCAGCACGGCGACCGGATCGCCGGTCAGCCGCGCGAGGAAGAACACAACGACGCTCATGAGTAGAAGCGAAACCAGCGCCTCGCCGACGCGGGACAGGACGATGCGCATCATGCCGCCGTCCCGCTCGCTGGCTGGATTCCCTCGAAGTTAAGCGCGTTGGACGATGTGATCGTCCATTCGCCGACCTTGCGGCTGGCGGCGTAAGGTTCGTCGATGTGGGCGATGAAGACGTTTGCGGCCTGGTCGCGCAGGTAGACGCCGATTTCGGTCAGCTTTGCACGGCGTTTGCCGGGATCGAGTTCATTGGCGTGCGCATCCAGCATCGCCTGCAGTTCCGGCGTCGAGAACGCCGAGAAGACGCTCCTGGCGTCGAAGCCCGCTTCGAGACCGTTCTGCGCGCTGGTGAAGGGAAAGCCGCGATGCGTCCAGACATAGCTGCGCGCCGCGCCAGAGGTCCACGCGCTCCGCAGGCTGGTCCAGTCGATCAACTCGGTTGAGACTTCGATGCCGACCGCCCGCCAGTAGAGTGCGACGGCCTGCGCGACTACAGGCAGCTCTGCGCCCGGCGTTGTGGCGAAGGCCTTCAGCGTAACGGGAAAGCCTTTGGGATACCCGGCCTCGGCCAACAGGGCTTTTGCGCGGGCGGGATCGTAGTCGTAGGGCGCCAGCGACGCCCACGCCTCGACCGGCGTGTCGCTTGCTGCGATGCGCCCTTGCCCGTGAAAGATGCGACGGATGATGGCGTTCTTGTCGATGGCGTAGTTCATCGCCTGCCGGACGCGGACGTCGGCCCACGGGTTTTTCGGTTCGAAACGGCCGCCTTCCTGCACGAGGCCCCCGAGCCGGATCACCGGCGACCAGCTCTGGGGGATCGAGCGGACAGCCAGGCCGGTGCGTTCGACGTCGCCGATATCGTCATAGCTGATTGGGGCGATGTCTGCTTCGCCGGTCTTCATCATCGCGACGCGAGTGGAGACTTCCGGAACGGCGCGAAAGACAAGCGTCTCGAATGCGGGACGCGGGCGCCAGATATTTTCTGAATCGGTACGGATACGCAGTCGTATTTCCGAGTCACGCCGGAAGAAGTCCAGCATGTAAGGGCCTGATCCGACAGGATTCAGACTGGCTGCGCGCTCGCCCGCTTCCGCGACGTGGCGCGCGCAAACGATCCCGACCTGTTGCGCGTTGGCGAGATAGCCTTTCGCGAGTTCGGGATCGGGTCGTGTCAACCGAATGACCAGTATTCGCGGGTCAGGCGTTGCGATGTCCCTGATAAGCCGGCGCAAAGGCGAAGAAGGCCCCGCGCGCGCCGTTGGCCGGATGATCTGCCGAATCGAGAAGGCGGCGTCTGTTGAGGCGACTTCGCCATAGCCGCGCTGGAACTGCACGCCAGGCCGGATGCGGAATGTCCATTCCAGTCCGTCGGATGTCACCGACCAATCGCTCGCGAGTCCTGGTCCGGGTTCGCCCGTCGCCGGATCGATGATGCAGAGATAGTCGTACATCGCATCGAGGAACGCCTTGCGCTGACCGCCGCCCGTCCATGGCAGGAACGTTCCCTCCGCAAACGTCGGCATCGCAACAGTCAGCTGCGTCGCCTCGAACGGCGCCCGGCCGCAGCCTGCAACGGCAAGTGTCGCGGCGCCCGCCATTGCGCCGCGCCGCGTCAGCCATGCGTTTCGTGCGGGCGAGCCCTGCAGGGTGCGTCCTTCCTTCCCTGACGCCGGCGTCTTTGCGCCGTACGTCGTCAACGCTTGTTACCAGAATCTCAGCGGAACGGTCAGCGGCCCATATTCCGGCCAGCGCGTCATCTCGATGTCGCCGACAATCTCGAAGCCTTTGGTGCGCGCCAGCACTTCCTCGAGCGCCAGACGGATCTGCAGCCGACCGAGCCCGGCGCCAGGGCAATTGTGCGGACCGCGTCCGAACGTGATGTGGTCGCGTACTGGGCGATCAATTTCGAACTGGTCAGCATCCGTGAAGTGGTCCTCGTCGCGGTTGGCCGAGGTAAAGACCAGCGCGATGGCCTCGCCGGCGCAGATCTTCCGTCCGCCGATCTCTACGTCGCGCCGCGCTGTACGGGCAAAGCCACGGTAGGGCGTGTAGAGCCGCAAGAGTTCTTCCACGGCGTCGCCCATCCGCTCCGGATGCGCGCGGAGGTATGCCTGGTGCTCGGGGCGCCGGGCCAGATGCACCATCATGCTGCCGATCGCCGTGGTCGGCGCGATGATGCCGACGACCAGCATCTGGCGGATCGTACCGAGGATCATGTCCTCGGGCAGAGGCTGACCCTCGTGCCGCGCCGCCAGCAGGGCGGAGGTTGGATCGTCCTCCGGGCTCAGCGGTTCGCGCTTGCGCAACTCGATGATGTCCCTGGCAATGCCGTAGAGCTGTTCGCTCGTCTCCTGCACCAGCGCGTCGTTCCGCTCCTGCAGCGCGATGTTGTAGGCCGAACCAATATCGCGCACCTGGTTGGCCTGTTCGCCAGGGATATTGAAGAACTCCGCCAGCACATGGATCGGGAGGCGATAGGAGAACTCGCGACAGAAATCGACCTCGCCTTTGGCCAGCACCGGGTCGAGCAGTTCGACCACCATGCGGCGAACCGCGGGCTCCCACGCGGTCATGCGAGCATCGCGGAAGAGCGGCGCAATCGCGCGGCGATAGGGCGTGTGATCGGGCGGATCGAGATGCAATGGTGGGCGCCGGCGGGATGTTGCGACACGCGGCACGACATTCTGAATGGTCGTCGTGAATGTCGCCGGGTCCGAGAGAACGTCTATGATGTCGTCATACTTCGTCAGCGCCCAGAAGCCGCCCCAGCCATTGCTCCAGGCGACAGGGCATTCAGCGCGCAGGCGCCGGAACTGCTCGTGCGGGCTGTCGAAGGTCTCTGGACCCATCGACTCGAAATCTTCGGCTCGGTCAGCCATTCCGCATCCTATGCAAGCGCTTGCACAAAGCGATAGTGGTCATGCAAGGCGGCTTGTCAATCGCGGCAAGTTGGGCGAACGCATGCTGGTGAAGGCAGGGGACAATGAGGGGCAAACGCACCGGGCAAGGCAGAGCTTCGCGGGCAGCGCCAGAGACGACGGGCGGCAGACCGACGCTCGAAGACGTTGCGCGCCGCGCAGGCGTTTCGACCGCGACGGTCTCGCGTGTGATCAATACGCCGAAGAAGGTTGCTGAAGACACAGTTTCACGCGTCCAGGAAGCGATAGCCCAAACCGGATACGTCCCCAACCTTCTGGCGGGCGGCCTTGCCTCGAACCGCAGCCGGTTCGTGGCGGCGCTTGTTCCTTCCATCGCCTCGTCGATCTTCAACGATACGATGGAAGCGATGTCGCGCGCGCTGTCGAACGAGGGTTATCTCGTAATGCTGGGCCTGCTGGATGAAGGTCCCGGCCACACCGCCATACTGGATGCCGTAATCGGCCGCCGGCCAGACGGTCTGATTCTGACCTCTATCGAGGACGACGAAGCGACGCGGGGCAAACTCAAGCGGTCCGGTTCGCCGATCATCGAGACCTGGGCGTTGCCGGCAAATCCGATCGATCTGGTCGTGGGCTTCTCGCATCGCGATGTTGGAAAGGAGCTGGCGCGCCATGTGCGCGCTCTCGGCTACAAGCGGCCGCTGCTCCTTTCTGCCGGTATGCGTCGCGCAAGTGAGCGGACAGAAGCCTTCGCCCGCGCCTGGGTGCGGCTGGGCGGCGCCGAACCGGCGCGCCTGATCGTCGAAAGCCCGATGCGATACGGTCCCGCGCGCACATCGCTCGGCGCTTTCCTGGATGGCGGCGGCAAGGCGGACATCGTCGTGTGCTCCTCCGACTGGCTGGCTGACGCCAGCGTGGTCGAAGCCAAAGCGCGAGGTATGGCGGTTCCAAAGGATATCGCCGTCTTCGGCTTTGGCGACATGCACATGTCGAGCGAGGGCGCGCTGCCGCTGAGTACGGTGAGAATCGATGGCGCCGCCATCGGCCACACGGCGGCAGCCATGCTGCTGGATCGCGCGGCGGGGCGGACGGTGAAGGATCCGATTGTCGATATCGGCTTCGAAATCATAGACCGGCAGAGTTCCTAGGACGACAATGGCGCCAGGGCCTCAGCGGCGCTCGGAGCACTCGACATCGACAGCAGATTGCCGGTCAAGCGCGTGGCGTTCGCGGGCGACAGCGGCGGTTTGGCGTAGCCGGCGCAATCCAGGAACTTGGCGGTCAGGGCGTTGTCACTCAGCGGGCTTGCAGGAGATCCACGAGCTTGCGCGATGGAATGGCTCAGCGCACGGCCGTCTTTCAACTGGATCGCAAGATCACCCGAAGCGGCGTCCTTCAATCCCAAAGCGGAATTTTCCTTGAAGCGCACCAGCTTCGCAAGCGCGAGTGTTTCTGCATCGCGGCGTCCGTCCTCGAAGAATGTCGGGATCGCAATGCCGCCTGTCGCCAGCGCAGCGCCGAGGCAGAAGGGGAGCGAAAACTTGGCGTCGATTGCGGTCGACGGCCCCTGCTTCTGGGCGACAGGCTCCATCAGCATTGTCAGCAGCGGCGGACCGCATGCTTCGATGGCAACGATATCCGACAGGCGGCCAATGGAAGGTCGAAGATGCAACGCAGCCTCGATAAAGGCGTGTGTTCCCCTGCAGCTCGGCCAGGGCTTGTAACTGACGTCTTCGCCACGGAACTTCTCACCAAGCCCTTCGATGATGCCATTTGAGTTCCAGTCGCCTCCTGCGAACAGCGCAAAGAAGCCAGCCTTGCCCTCGAACGCTGTCAGGTGGCCGCGAACGCCCCGTTGCGCCAGCATGGCTGCCAGCATGCCGGCGTGCGCCGCAAACCCGTCGCGCACGGCGCGGAGTGATGAGTCAGGATAAGTCTTGAATTCAGACGAGAATGTCGCCTGCGACAAAGCCAGCGCCAGTGCATGAGCGGTTGCGGTTTGATCGAGCTTCAATAGCCGCGCGGCAGTTGCAGCTGCCCCGAAGGTGGAGAGGATGGGCGGGGGATACCAGCCAAACTCGTCGGGATTGCGCTCCAGCGCGAGCCCCAACCGGCAGACGAGATCGCAGCCGACTGCAACAGCCGCAATAAAGCTCTCGCCACTGATCATTCGATCCGCTTCGGCCAACGCCATTGCGACGGGCACGACGGCCGCATTGGGATGAACCGGCGCTCCGTCGAGGGCGTCTTCGTAATCCAGCGCATGGGCCAGTGCGCCATTGGCCAGCACAGCTTGAAGGGGCTGCGCCTTGCATTTGCGTCCAAGGACGGTGCTCGGGCCGGGCGAAGACTGCGCAAGGTCGGCAAAGGGGCCGCAATCTTCGCCGAGTGTCGTCGCGGCCAGCATGACGCCGACGGCGTCGAGCAGCGACCGCTCGGCGGCGTGGCAGGCAGCAGCCGGAATGTCACCAAATCTCGCCGTCGCGATGTGGCGGGCTACGGCGAGCGTAAGCCCGGTCATCCGACGCCCTCGATCAAGGCGACATCGCCGGCGACGCGAAAGCGCGTGTTGCGAGCGGTCTCGCCGCAGCAGGTTCCGAGGTAGTCGAGCACCTGCCTGAACCTCGGATCGGAAGGTTTGAGCGGCGTCGGGACGGCGTCGCGGTCGATCCAGAGCGGGATCAGGGCGACCTCGACGAGTCCCTTCTTCGATAGCCGCGCCTTCACCGCGATGCTCATGCGAGCGTCTTCCGGGAAGTTATAGAGGCTGTCGAAATCCGGCTCCCAGCGGGGCGCGAGCTTCTGTATCTCACGGAAGCCCCTGGAGTTGGCATGCGCCTCATCCATCCGCAGGTCGGTCGCGAAGTTGCAGAGTGAATAGAAGATCGGCTTGCCGCGATAGACTTCGACCGCCTTCAGGATGTGCGCGTGGTGGCCGAGGACGATGTCGGCGCCGGCATCAATCGCAGCGCGGCCAACGTCTGGCTGATAGTCGGCCAGTACATAGGGAATGAAGTGAATCCCCCAATGGTGCGAGACGGCGACGACGTCGGCCTTCTGCCTGGCGGCGTGGATGTCGGCGCACATGGCGGCGAAGTCTTCGCGATGCGGGTAGGTGTGAATACGCGCAGGCGTTCCCGGCTGGTCGTGTTCGATCGCTTCATAGACCGTGTGCGCACGCATGGGAGCGCAGCCGGGCCGATTGGCTTCGGCCCAATAGGCCTGCGGCAGGATGGTGGAATAGGCGAGAAAGGCGATGCGGACGCCGTTTGCCTCCTGGATCACCGGCTTGCGCGCTTCGACGATGTTGGCCCCGGCGCCGACGACATCCATGCCTGCATTCGTGAGATTGCTGATCGTCTCGAAGAACGCATCGTTGCCCCAGTCGAGGCAGTGATTGCCGGCGAAAGAGACGGCGGTGAAACCGGCTTCGCGCATGGCCGGGGCGACGCCCGGTGTTGTCAGCACGGCGTGGCGCGCCTGGGGCGAGCGCACGCCGTTGGTCGCAAGGCTTGTCTCGAGCTGGCAGAAGGCAAAATCCGCCGAGGTCAACAGGTCGCGCGTGCGTGCGAAGCATTCACGCGGGTCTTCGCGATCCGGCGCGACGTCGCCGACGGCGACAAGCGTTGCTTCACTCACGGGATCACCCTGATCTCGACACGCCTGCGCGAAGGTTCGGCGAGGCCGTCAGCGCCGGGGGCTTCAATCGGCTCGGCGCCCGATTTCCATCTGGTCTCGATTGTCCTGCTGTCGACGCCGAGACGCACGAGCGCTTCCGTGACGGACTCTGCGCGTCTTTTCGCAATGCCTGCATTCTCGGCGATGTTCTGGCCGGAGACGGCGGCCGGTTTCGTTGCCGCGTAACCTGTGACGACCACTTTGCGCGGCTTCGCGCCGCGAATGTAGGTGATCGCCTGATCCAGCAGGTAGTCGTCGAGCTGATAGACGATGAAGTCCCGATTGAAGTCATAGAGCAGGTAGAAGCTCTTCTCCACAAATGGCGGCTGTGGCGCCGGGCGCGCTTCCGACAGCGGGCGGACGTTGCGCTGGGGAAGCTCGAAGGGCCGCCCCCTGAAGGATTCCGCCGGCAGCATCTGCCGTGTGCAGGGGCCGGGAAGCACAGACACGCGCACCGGTTCGAGCATCACGCCGCCGCATGAATCCGGTGCGTTCGAGATGCGGCCTTCGACCAACACTTCATGGTTCCAGTCCGGTTTGGTCGGTGCATTGCCGATGTCGAAGCGGCGGCCGCTCTCGCGCTCGTCCGCCAGCCAGCAGCCGGATTTCCGGCCTGCGTCGACGTCGCGATAGATGGGGCAGGAGATGAAGCGCACGGTCTCGCCTGGCGTCTGCGCGGCGGCAGGCGTGGCGATCGCCAGGAGGAGCATTGCGGCGCGTCTCACAGCACGCTCATCAGGTTCACGAGGTCCTGCTTTTCCTGTTCGGTATAGCCGATCCTGTAGCGGCGTTCGTAGAAGTCGATCACATCGCGAAGCGTTCTTGCCGAGCCGTTGGAGAAGTAGGGCGCACGCGCTGCGAGGCCGCGCATCGACTGTAGCGTGATCTTGCCGACATCGGCGCACTTTCCTGTGGTCAGGGCGTAACCCGGGTCGGATGTGTAGATCACCTTGCCATAGTGCGGATGCGGTTCGGCAAGGCAGGTGATGCGGAACAGCGGCAGGTGAGGCGCAGGATCGGCGAAAGGCTGGTTCGTCGTGCCGAGGTCGACTTGCCCCGGCGCCACGTCATTGCCCATCTGGCTCATGTTGTGACAGAAGACGCAGGAGTTGCGCACCGGGTTGCCGAAGCCGATCGGCGAATTGATGCCGGCAGAATCGGTGATCAGGAACGTCTTCTCCCGGAACACGCGCGCGCCTCGCGCGACGGATTCCCGGAAGGCGCGCTGCTCCGGCGTCAGCCTTGCGCCGGCGGGGAGCTTCTCCCACCCTTCGAACTCGCTCCATACTGCGCGCCCGATGCTTCCGAGTTGTCCTGGCTGCGAAGCCTCCAGATGTCCCGGACCGCCCAGGACGCCGTCGTCGAGCCGCCCGGCGCGATTGTCGACCGCCTGTGCAGAGGAGAGTCGCATCTCGAAATCGACGAGCTGTCGGACGATAGAAGGGCCGATCAGGCCCTCGACGCCGAGATGTGTCCGCATCGCGTCGCGCGCCTGTGCTTCCAGCGACAGGACCCGTCGATCAGCGGTGAGATTGCCGCTTGCCGGTTTGCCGGTCTCGGGGTCGATTTCGAGCGGCATCCCGTCCTTCGGGTCGTAGGCGAAGCCGATGGCGGTAAGGTACTTCAGATTGGTCGTCGGCCGCGGACGGCGATAGACGGAGACCTTCGCCTTCTTGCCGCCGGGACCCCATTCGCCGGAGTTGCAGCCGTAGGGATCCCGCACGACTTCCAGCCTGAAGTCCGCCGTTACCCCGCGCCCGGCGGCATCGCGTATCGGCCAGTCGCGCTCGATACGAATGAGTCCATGGTCAAGCAGCAGCGAATGCGACGTTCGCTCGTCTTGCCGCAAGGTCGGGCAGTTGGAGCCATCCACCGCGGCAAAGAGCGGATCCGCACTTCCTTGCGTCGCCCAGCGGTTGCGCACGGACTCCACCGATAGCGCCATGGCGTCCGCTGGCTGGTGGCAGGTAATGCAGGCGCGGCCGTTCGGGCCAAGGGGTGAGAAGAAGGCGTGCCCCAGCGTTTCGGCGGGGCCGTCCTTCAGCAGGGTTCGTACAACCCCGGCAGCATTGGCGTAGTCGAGTTCGCGCGGGAATGGTTTGCCGTCGGCCGGCGCCCACCAGGTCGCATCGTTGCGGAAGCTTGCGGCAGGCTGCTGTTGCGCCGCAGCGCCTGCGAGAGCTGCGAGCGACGCAACAGCAAACAGGATAAATCCGCGATGCCTCATCTTCCCTTCCGTCTACCCGACGGGCGAATGACGACAAGGCCCCGGCAGCGTCTGTCTGCCGGAGCCTCGTGGTTGAGCGCCTTCAGACGCCGTTCGAAGTCCGCCCCGGTCAGTCGAACTCGATCCTGGCCCGGACGCCGAACATCTGCGGCGCACCGTAAATGATGCCGCCGTCGGCACTGGACGAGTTCTGGATTTGCGATGCGATGTAGATGTTGTCGGTGAAGTTCTGCGCGAAGGCCTCGAGCGTCAGTGTGTCCGTCGGGCGATAGGTCAGGCGGAAGTCCCAGACATCGCGCTCGGGAACGATCGTTGCGCCGCTCGGGAAGGGCGTCGCGAACTGCTCGTCGATATGCGAATACTGGATCCGTGGGGTCAGTGACACGCCATTCGCGAACACGAAGTCGTATTCGACACCGGCGTTTATTGTCCACTTTGGCGAGAATGGCAGCTGGCGGCCTGCGCCAACGACCCGATTGCCGGTTGGGCATCCAGGGTCGGTCAATGTCGGAGGCGAGTTGGTGTCGTTCAAGCAGACGTCTTCGGCAAACTCTGCATCGAGCCAGCCAGCGCCGGCATTTACGCGAAGGTCGCCATACACTCCCACAGCTTCCAGTTCGGCGCCGACAGCTTCGCCCGATGCGGCGTTCTGTGTTGTGGGAAGGCCTGCGCGGAGACTGGCGAGCTGGATGTCCTGGTAGTCCGATGAGAACACCGCTCCGTTCAGCTGCAGACGGCCATCGAAGAACTGCGTTTTTGCGCCGGCTTCATAGACTGTGTTGGTCTCCGGCTGGAAATTGGGATCGGCAAAAGTCAGGTTGACGCCGCCGGCCTTGTAGCCGCGTGAGGCGGAAGCATAGACAAGCACATCGTCGAATGGCCGGTAGTTGAGTCCCAGCCGGCCTGTCGTCGCATCTGAACTCTGCGTGCTGGTCCCGAGGACCGGCGGAGGGCCGTGCGTGCGGGTATAGTCCTGCTCGTCCTCGGAGTATCGCAGTCCGGCGACCGCCTGCCATTGTTCGCTGAAGTCGTATTCCACCTGTCCAAAGACAGACTTCGACGTGTTCTTGGCGAGCGTGCGGATGTCTGAGCCGCCGACAAAGGTGACGAAATCCAGCGTGTGCGTGTTGTCCCGCCACAGAATGAGCGGGATGTCTTCATTCAGGTAGAATGCGCCGACAACCCATTGCAGCGGTCCGTCGTCTGTCGAGAGAAGGTTCACTTCGTAGATGTTGGTATCGAATTCGGTGCGCGCATAGGATACACGTCCCACGTTGGCCGCCGGCGGCCGTGGCGGCGCCGTGGTCGTGCGATCGCCGTCAGTCTGGTCCTTTGTCGTGCCGTTCTGCTTGGACGCCAGGACGCGGAGCTGCACCGCGTCGGTCATGTCCCACTTCGCCTCGCCCGACAGGCGGTAGCCGGACTGGTTCAGGAAGGAGCGAGCATCCTCCTGGATCACGAAAGGATCAGGGTTGGTGTCAGTCCGCCGCTTAACCGCGTTGTTGTCCGTCTGATAGTCAAAACTCTCATAGCGCAGATTGAACCTCCAGGCCTCGGCCGGACGAACTTCCAGGTTCAGTCGCGCGCTGAGCAGGTCGCCATTTCCGGGCTGGCTGCGGCTGGCACCAGTGTTCGTGGTAAAGCTATCGCGCGTGTCGCTAATGATGGCGGCGCGCAGGGCAGCGATCTCGCCGAGCGGCACGTTCACCGCGGCTTGCGTCTTCAGCCAGTTGTAGTCGCCGATCGTCTGTTCGAGATAGCCGCTATAGTTTCCGAAATCGGGAGCGGGCGAGCGAACATACATGGCCCCGCCGGTCGAGTTCTGTCCGGTCAGCGTGCCTTGCGGCCCACGCAGCACCTCGACCGCGCCCACATCAAAGAAGGACTGGCCGATGAACTGCTCATGCGGGATCAGGACGCCGTCTATGTAGTAGGCGACGCCGGGATTGGAGGTCGGCGCGGACTGCGCGATACCGACGCCCCGTATGTTGACGAAGGTCGAGCGATTGAAGGTGTTGATCGCCAGCGAGGGCGCGACCCGCTGGATGTCATTGAGCGTGTTGACGCCCTGTTCGGCGAGGGCTTCGGTGTCGAACACCGTGGCGGCGATGGCGACATCCTGCGCGTCCTCCTCCCGGCGTTCGGCCGTGATGACGACCCGGTCGATCTTCTGGTCGTCCTCGGCGGCCTGAGGCGCTGGTTGCCCCGGCGTCTGCGCGATGGCCGGCGCAGTAAGGCTCAGCGCCGCGAACCCGGCAATCGATGCGCCCCCGAGCAGAATCCGCTGCAAGCTCGTCTTCATGGGTCGTCCTCCCTCTGCAATCGGCTTCAATGGCCAATTGCTTATCCGCTATAACGAATACTTTAGGCGGGAGATCGAAGGCGTTGCAAGCGCTTTCATTGCCCTGCACTGCAGTCTCACGGGCTTGTGGCGTAGCCGCCGCAGCCGCTCAGACGGCCCTGACCCTCTGACGGTAGATTTCCCGCAAGATGTTCTTGCGCGCCTTGCCGGAACCCGTGCGCGGGATGGCCTCAACAATCAGGATATGGCTGGGTTGCTTGTAGCGCGCGAGGCGGGAAGAGAGAAACCGTCGTATCTCCGCTTCGGCCAGTTCCGATGAAGCCCCGCCCGCCTTGTACTGGATGAAGGCGCAGCCGGTTTCGCCCCAGCGCTCGTCTGCAACGCCGATCACGGCGGCATCTTCAACGCCCGGGCAAAGGCGGAGAAGAGCCTCGACCTCCGCAGGGTAAACGTTCTCACCGCCGGAGATGTACATGTCCTTCAGGCGATCGACGATGACGTAGACTCCGTCCTCGCGCCGGCGGGCAAGATCGCCGGACCGAAACCAGTTTCCCGAGCGGGAAAGGGCTGTGGCTTCGGGCTGGTTCCAGTAGCCGGGAGAGACAGAAGGGCCGCGCATCCAGATTTCGCCGACCTCGCCCGGCGCGACAGGAACGCCGTCTTCGCCGGCGAGCATCACATCGAGGTGAGGCGCCGGAAAGCCGACTGTCTGCGGGTTTGCAGAGACGAAGCTGGCGTCGATCGGCATGTGAATTCCCGATCCGATCTCGCTCATGCCGTATCCGTTGATGAGCAGTACGCCGCGATCGAGACAGGATCTCACGAGCTGAGGCGAGAGCGGCCCGCCGCCGCTGAACAGGGCCGTCAGGCGGCTGAAATTCGCCCGCTCAATTCCCGGATCGCGCATCAGCGCTTCGACCATCTGCGGTACAACAAAATAATGGGTGACGCCGAGTTCGGGATCGGAAAGGCGCTCGAGGGTCGTCGCAGGGACGAAGCGATCCGAGATGGCAACGCAAGCGCCTTCGTGTAGCGCGGTGCGTGTAATGGCGACCAGGCCCACGGTGTGGAACATCGGCGAGTCGCACAGAAGGACGGACTGGGCATTGACAGCCGCCACCGCAGCAAAGTTCAGCGACGAATAGAGTGCATTCTCGCGGGTGATCACGACGCCCTTGGCCCGGCCCGTGGTCCCCGATGTGTAGAGAATGATGCACGGATCGTGCTGGCCTGCCGGTGCAAAGCTGCTTGTCGCCGCCGCATCCGACGGGGTGGCCTCCGAGAGCAAGGCGAGGGGCGCTTTCGCCTGACTCGTGGAAAGCGCCTCACGGCCGAGATCTGCAAACTCGGGCTGGACAAGCACGATGGATGGCGAGCAGTCCGTAAGAATATCGGCCAGTTCGGGCGCCGAAAGCCTCCAGTTGAGCGGTACGAAGACGGCGCCGCAACGCTCGGCGGCTGCACTCACTACTGCCAGGTTTGAGCTGTTGCGCGAGAGGACGGCGACTCGCTGGCCGGTTGCTGCGCCCAGCCGGTGCGACAGCGCCGATGCGCTTGCCGAAACCCGGGCGTCGAAGTCGCGATAGGAGAGCCGTTCGCCGCTCGCCAGGTCGATGCAGGCGGTCGCATCAGGCTGTGAGCGCGCGTGAAGCGCGATCCGATCGAGGGATGGCGACGACGGCGCGGACATGCTCGCGGCTCGAACTCCGGTTCTGCGTCAGTGGCGACCGGTATAGTTATGTCACATAAATAATCTACTGCAAACGCGGCAGAGCGCTAGCTGCGTTTGGCCGACCGCCCATCGCCATCCGAGACGATGCGAAGCAAAGCGGCGCGAAACTGTTCGACAGTAAGCGGCGCGATCGCTTCGGCAAGCCAGCGCTCGTTCTCGGCGTGGGCGCGATTGGCCTGCGCGAGACGCTGTTTCCCCGCCGCCGTAAGGACGAGCGAGTAGGAGCGCCGGTCCTCCGCGTTCACAGTGCGCTGGACCAGGCCCTCATTCACCAGCTCATTGACCAGCGAGACCAGGTTCGGTTGCTGGATCGAAAGTGTCTGACCGACCTCCTGCTGTTTCAGTCCCGGGTTCTCGGCGATGATCAGCAGAACTGAGTAGAGACTCTGCCGCATGCCAAGCGCCTCGAAGCGCTGGCCGAGCTGGCCCATCGCCACGCCATTGGCGAGACGCAAGACGAATCCGATACTGCCGGCAAGGTCGGATGCCGCGAGACGCGAACCTGCTTCGCTGGGCCGCAATTGCGAGGCTAGTCCCTCGAACCTTTCCGGCCGGCTTCCGCCTCCGCGCTCAGCGGGCTTTTTCTTCTCTGCAGGCATTCGATTCTCTCTACCGGGAGGGATGCGCACCGTGCGCCATCTCGACATGCCAGTCAAAGACGGCTAAACGCTTATGTGTCATAAATAATCCGGCTTGCAACCTTCGCCATATAGCAGACAGGGCTCTGCCGCCGGTGACCAAGGGAGATGCGGCATGGCTACAAAGACGTTCGAACGCCTCAATCCGATGACGGGTAAAGTCGCAACCAAAGCAGCGGCCTTCTCGCCTGCCGAAGCGTCAAAGGCAGCAGACGCTGCGGCCGCCGCTTTCCCGGCGTGGTCCTCGCTCGGGCCAAACGCCCGACGCGCCGCGCTGACCAAGGCTGCGGAAGAACTTGCGAAACGCGCCGACGATTTCGTGAAAGCCATGGCCGGCGAGGTCGGCGCCACGGAAGGTTGGGCGCGCTTCAACGTCATGCTGGCGACGGGAATGATCCGCGAAGCGGCGGCGCTGACCACTCAGATCGGCGGCGAGGTGATCCCCTCCGACAAGCCGGGCTGTTTCGCCATGTCGATCCGTCAGCCGGCAGGCGTCGTGCTCGGCATCGCGCCGTGGAATGCGCCGGTCATCCTTGGCGTTCGCGCCATCGCAACCCCGCTGGCCTGCGGAAACACCGTTGTCTTCAAAGGCTCGGAGCTCTGCCCGCGCACGCACGAAATCATCGCTGAAGCCTTCGGCGCTGCAGGCCTGCCGCCGGGCGCGGTCAGCTTCGTCACCAACGCGCCGGACGACGCCGGCGACGTGGTCGGCGCGCTGATCGATCATCCCGCCGTGCGCCGCATCAACTTCACCGGCTCGACCCGCGTCGGCCGCATCGTCGCCGAGCGGGCGGCGAAGAACCTCAAGCCGGTCCTGCTGGAACTCGGTGGCAAGGCGCCGCTGATCGTGCTCGAAGACGCCGATCTGGATGAAGCCGTGAAGGCCGCAGCCTTCGGCGCCTTCATGAACCAGGGCCAGATCTGCATGTCGACCGAGCGGATCATCGTCGTCGAAAAGATTGCGGACGAGTTCGTGAAGAAGTTCGCCGCAAAGGCGAAGACGCTGGTCGCCGGCGATCCGGCCGAAGGCAAGACGCCGCTGGGCGCTGTCGTCGACAAGGCCGCGACCGAGCGGCTGCAGCGCCTCGTCAAGGATGCCGTCGCCAAGGGCGGCCTGCATGTCGTCGAAGGGAAGGCGGATGGCGTGGTGGTTTCCGCCAACGTCGTCGACAAGGTGACGCCGCAGATGGGTCTCTATTCGGAGGAAAGCTTCGGGCCGGTCGTGGGCATTGTGCGTGCGCGCGATGCCGACCATGCCGTCGAGATCGCCAACGACACCGAATACGGCCTGTCATCCGCAGTGTTCACGCGGGATATCGTGAAGGGGCTCGAGATCGCAAAGAAGCTGCAGACCGGCATCGCCCACATCAACGGACCTACCGTCCACGACGAGGCGCAGATGCCCTTCGGCGGGTCCAAGGCGTCAGGCTATGGCCGTTTCGGCGGCAAGGCAGGGATTGAAGAGTTCACTGAACTCAAGTGGATCACCATCGAGACCAAGCCGGGCCACTATCCGATATAGCGTTTCAACGTTCGCCGGCGCGGCCAGCCGGATTGATGCGAATTGCGGACCCGGGCAGGATGGGCATGACGGTGAGGGCCGGCATGCTGATCCATCCTGCGGGAAAATTCGACAACAGTCCGGCTGACAACCGCTACATCGAAGTCGCGCCGCTAGCGGCCGCGATGGGCGCCGAGATCCGCGGTGTTGATGTCGAGCGCATCACCGATGCGCAGTTCGCCGAGGTCGAAGCGGCGCTGTTCCGTCACAAGATGATTTACTTCCGGGGCCAGAAGCTGAGCCATGCCGGGCAGGAGGCGTTTTCGCTGAGGTTCGGACCGTTTGCCGAGGACGCCTACACGAAAGGCGTTCCGGGCCATCCGAACGTGCAGCCGCTGATCAAGGAAGTGGGGCCTCGCACAGGCCTGATCTTCGGCAGCGGCTGGCACACGGACTCGCCATTCCTGAAGGAACCGCCAGCGATCTCGATGCTCTATGGCGTCGATATCCCGCCCTATGGCGGGGACACGATGTGGGCCAATGCGGCGCTTGCATACGCGACGCTCAGCGACACGATGAAGACGATGATCGCGCCGCTGAAAGTGCTGATGTCGATGGGGCGGGTGCTCGAAGAAGCGCAGGCGCACAACAAGGCCGACGCGACGCCCATTGGCCGGCTTGCGGCGACGCGCGAAGCAAGGGAACTACCGGACGACGTGGTACGGAAGGTCAAAGGCGCCTACCATCCACTGGTCCGCAGCCATCCGCGCACAGGCGAGAAGTCGCTCTACTGCGACCAGACTTATGCGTCGGGTATCGAGGGCATGACGGACGAGGAGTCAGCGCCTTTGCTGAAATTCCTCGTCGAGCACATTACGCAGCCTTCGTTCCAGTGCAGGTTGCGGTGGGAAAAGGGCACGCTGGCGCTGTGGGACAATCGCATCTGCGTGCACCAGGCGTTCAACGACTATGACGGCTTCCGCCGCGAGCATTATCGTACGACGGTCGCCGGCGAGATTCCGCGCTAAACCTTCGCCCTGGTCTTGTCGTAGGCGCCGAGGCCCGGCTTGAAGGTCTTGTCGTCGATGAACTGCTTGATGCCTTCCTTGCGTCCGTGGTCGTCGAAATAGTTCGCAGCTTCCTGCGCCCGGACGAGATAGTCTTCGGCATTATCGTAGGTCATTTCGCGCACGCGCCGGACGGCGTCCTTGGCGGCCTTCAGCGTGACCCAGTTCTTTTCGAGCAGCTTCTTCGCCAGCTCCGTCACGCGGGCTTCCAGCTTGTCGGCGGGCACGGATTCGTTCACCAGCCGCAGGCGTGACGCCGTCTGGCCGTCCATCATGTCGCCGGTGAGAGAGTAGTACATGGCATCGCGCATGCTCAGCAGCTCTGTCACCACTTTCGTGGCGCCGCCGCCGGGCAGGATGCCCCAGTTGATTTCCGAAAGCCCGAACTTCGCGTCGTCCGAGCAGATGGCGAGGTCGCAGGCATAGAGCGGACCGAAGCCGCCGCCGAAGCACCAGCCATTCACCATCGCGATGGTGACTTTCTGATACCAGCGCAGACGCCGCCACCAGCCATAGCTCTCGCGCTGTGACTTGCGCACGCCCTGCAGGCCCTGCGCTTCGGTCTCGCGGAAGTATTCCTTGAGGTCCATGCCCGCCGTCCAGGCAGCGCCTTCGCCCTTCAGCACCAGCACGCCGACATCCGAACGGTGCTCGAGCTCATCGAGCACTTCCATCATGCGCCGGTTGAGCTTGGGGCTCATGGCGTTGCGCTTTTCCGGTCGGTTGAAGGAAACCCAGGCGATGCCATCCTTCACGCGATAGGAGACGGTATCCTTCTCGGCCCGGTCGGG
>DATBNA010000514.1:0-9792 GCA_036554545.1 Hyphomonadaceae bacterium | reverse complement strand
CATGAATGGTCCTCCCAGGAAGCTCGTTCCCGCCGGTCCGCCGGCGATAATCTCTGGTATCAACCATCACGCGCAGTGAGGCGTTCGGCAAGCCGTACGTTGGGGAGGCGTTGAAGGAAGCGTCCGCTCCCGTGCCGCCGGGACCATCGAACGGCCCGGGAGCGGACTGCGCGCGCGTCTCGTCCCTTCGACAAGCTCAGGGTGAGATGCAGCCGAATGGCCACGCCTCGAATGAGGGCGCGCGTTCTCAAGGCTGAAACAACACGGCCCGGCTTTGGGGCCGGGCCGTCTCAGGTTCAGTTCGCCTCAACGAGGCCGCGTTCGCGTGCGGCTTCTCGCATCGCCTTTTGCAGTTTCTCGAAGGCGCGCACCTCGATCTGGCGGATGCGTTCGCGGCTGACATTGTAATGGGCCGACAGGTCTTCGAGCGTGGTCGGCTCGTCCTTCAGGCGCCGCTCGGTGATGATGTGGCGCTCGCGTTCGTTGAGCGACTCCATCGCGGTCTCGAGCAACTCCATCCGGGCCTGGAACTCGTCAGTCTCGGCCAGCTTTTCGGCCTGGCCCGGCGCGTCGTCGGCAATCCAGTCCTGCCATTCGGCTTCGCCTTCCATGCCGCCGACAGGCGCGTTGAGCGAAGCATCGCCGCCGGCGCTCATGCGGCGGTTCATGGAGGTGACTTCCTCCTCGGTGACCCCGAGGCGCGTGGAGATTTCCTTGACGTTCTCGGGACGCAGATCGCCGTCCTCCAGCGCCTGGATCTCGCCCTTGAGGCGGCGCAGGTTGAAGAAGAGCTTTTTCTGCGCTGCGGTCGTGCCGAGTTTCACCAGCGACCACGAGCGCAGGATGTATTCCTGGATTGCGGCGCGGATCCACCACATCGCATAGGTCGCGAGGCGGAAGCCCTTGTCCGGGTCGAACTTCTTCACGGCCTGCATCAGGCCGACGTTGCCTTCGGAGATGACCTCGCCCATCGGCAGGCCATAGCCGCGATAGCCCATGGCGATCTTGGCCACGAGGCGCAGGTGCGACGTCACCAGCTGCTCGGCGGCGTCCGGATCCTTGTGCTCCGCCCAGCGCTTGGCGAGCATGAACTCCTGGTTCTTCTCGAGCAGCGGATATTTGCGGATTTCAGAGAGATAGCGCGACAGACCCTGTTCCGGGGAGAGCGCGATTGCGGTGCTGATGGCCATATCCGGTCTCCTTCTCCTGGCTGCGGCCTGTTTCGGGGAGGAAAGGCTCGCAGCTCGTTATTATATTCGCACCGTCAAGCCCGCCCGTTGCGCGTGGGCCTAACGCCGCCATTCTATGAAGGTTTTCGGCAGGATTATGGTCCCGCCCCCGCCCGTCACAAACGACAGATAGGGTCTCGGTAACCCCGGTTAAAGATGCCGGGGAGGCGGGTGTTTCTATTGAATCTCAGGAGCCGGGCTAATACCCGACCTGGCCTGTAGAATTTGCGTAAATTCCAGTTCCTGAAATCTGCCCTCGCAAGCCGGGTTACTGGCTGGTAGCAACGGCGCTAGGCAAAACATATGAGGGGAGAACCGCATGCTTCCAAGAGGCCTCACCGCCCTAATGGTGGCGGCATTCGCAGCCGGCGGCTTTCCGGCCATGGCCCAGCAGCCGCAGCTGACGGCGGAGCAGGCTATCGCCTTCCTCGACAAGGACCGGAACGGAAAGTGCGACCTCAACGAGTACCTGACATTCCAGGCAACCCGGCTGGCCCAGTTCGATCTGAACGCCGACGGGGCCCTGCAGTATGGTGAGTTCAAGGATTCACTTAACGGCAGAGGGAAGCAGAATGCGCAGCGTTCCTTCGACGCGTTCAACATCGAGGATGACAGGAAGGCCCTGACCCGGCGCGAGTTCCTCGGTTACCACGCGTACGTCTTCAAGCAGTTCGTCGACACCGACAGTGACGGGTTCATGTCGGCATCGGAATGGAGTGCAGTCGTTGGAACCTGATGATCCGTGCTAACGCAAAATCAGTCCTCACGTGTGATCATTTGTGTCATAGTTAGTTAATACGTTTCACGGGCGAGGGAGCAGCATGACGGCTGCCGGACGGAAGCGGGCGGGGCAACTGGTTTTGGTGCTGGCGGCGGGCCTTGGCCTTTCTGCCTGCGGATCCATCGGGGGAGGCGGCGAACCGCCGCCGGGTCCTGTGGATGCATCGCTGATCGAGCGAAGCGCTCCATCCTCCAGTTCGGAGCGCCCGGAGTTCTTCGTGCAGTGGAGCCGGAGCGCCCTTGCTGGACTGACGCAGAGGCCGACAATCGATAAGACATCGAAGATGCCGGAGTATCCGAGAGCGGCGGAGCGCAGCCGCGCTTCGGGAACGACGACGCTCGAAACCTGCGTCACTGCCGATGGGCGACTGGTCGATGTCCGCATAAAGCAGTCGTCGGGCAGCGAGATTCTGGACGACGCAACGATCGAGTGGGCGAAGTCGGCGAGATACCTGCCAGCGAAGTTCAACAATGAGCCGTTCGCGGTGTGCGGCTACACGCTCGACTGGGTATGGCAGTTTGAGGAAGGCTAGCAGGGCGGCTAGCGGCCCTTCGGCATCGCCCTCAGCGCATCGATCAGATCCGACATGTCGGCGGGCGGGGGTCGCTCGAAGCGCAGCTGTTCCTGCGTGATCGGGTGGACAAAGCCGAGGATGGCGGCGTGCAGCGCCTGGCGCGGAAAGGCCTTGGCCATCGCGGTGGCGCGCTCGAACGCGGGCCCCTTTCCTTCGGCCTTCAGCCAGCGGTGCTTGCCATAGGTCTGGTCGCCCAGCACCGGCGCGCCGATGTGGGCGAGGTGGACGCGGATCTGGTGTGTGCGGCCTGTCTCCAGCCGGCATTCCACGAGGGCGGCGGCCGGCTGCGTTCCGGTAGCATCGAGACGGCCGAACGTCTCGAGTGCACGGTAGTTGGTGATCGCGATCTTGCCGCCCAGCGTGTCGTCCTCGCCGTCGGTGACGTCGTTCGACCAATGGTCGGCGCGGAAGTGTTTCTCCTTCACCACCGCCATTTTCTTGCGGTCCGACTGCGAGCGAGCGATGTTGGTCTCGATGCGGCCGATCAGTGGCCGCGGCGCACCCCGCGTGACGGCAAGATACACGCGTTCAATGCCATGCGCGGCGAACATTGCGGTGAGCGCGGTGTGCGCCTCCTCGCTCTTGGCGGCGAGCATTACGCCGGACGTGTCCTTGTCGAGACGATGGACGATGCCCGGGCGGGCGACGCCGCCGATGCCGGTGAGCCCGACGCCGCAGTGATGCAGCAAGGCATTGACCAGTGTGCCGGTTTCCTGGCCGGGCGCGGGGTGCACGACCATGCCGGGCGGCTTGTCGATGACGATGAGGTGCCTGTCCTCGAACAGGATATCGAGCGGGATGGCCTCGGGCTGCGGCTCGGCGGCGGAGGGCGGGGGCAGGTCGATGGAGTAGACCGCGCCGGCGATCACCTTGGCGCTGGGATCGGTAGCGGGGGCGCCGTTGGCGGTGACGTGGCCTTCCTCGATGAGCGCACGCAGGCGCGAGCGCGACATGCCGACACCGGCCTCGGCGAGCCATTTGTCGAGGCGCGATCCCGCGGCTTCGGCCGGGGCCGTAACGGCAAGGGGCGGAGGGGCGCTGGACGTCATGCTTTCGTCGTGCCGCGGTGCAAGTTAGGGATAGGCCTGAAGGTCCGATCCGGGCGGGACTAACGCGGGAAGAGGGATAAATCCATGACGAAGCTGACCCGGCGCAACGCCCTGAGGCTGGGACTTGGCGGCCTGGGAGCGGCGGGGGCCGCCGCCGCGTGTTCCACAACGGATGTGACGTCCGGCCGGAAAGTTGCGTTCAATCACGGTGTGGCATCGGGCGATCCGACGCAGGGCAGCGTGGTTCTTTGGACGCGGGTAACACCGGAACAGCCAGGGCCGCTGGCCGTGCGCTGGGCCGTGGCGCGCGATCCGGAGTTCAGGACCGTGATCCGCCGCGGCGCCGTGAACACCGGACCGGATCGCGACTACACCGTGAAGGTGGATGTCGACGGACTGTCGGCAGGACAGACCTACTACTACTGGTTCAGCGTCGGGCGGCAGGCGTCGCCTTCAGGGCGGACGAAAACTCTGCCGGGCAACGGGACGGCGGATTACCGGTTGGCCGTGGTGTCGTGCTCGAACTGGCCGTTTGGGTATTTCAACGCCTATCGCGAGATCGCCAAGCGCACCAACATCGACGCGGTCATCCATCTCGGCGACTACATCTACGAGTATGGCGTCACCGGTTATGGCGGGACCGTCGGCAAGGAGCTGAGCCGCAACCATGAACCGCCGACAGAGATCGTGAGCCTCGCCGACTACCGTACGCGCCATGCGCAGTACAAATCCGATCCGGACCTGCAGGCGGCCCACGCGGCGGCGCCGTGGTTCTGCACATGGGACGATCATGAGTCGGCCAACAACTCGTACCGCACCGGCGCCGAGAACCATCAGCCGGAGACGGAGGGCGGGTGGACAGAGCGCAAGGCGGCGGCGGTGCAGGCCTATCTCGAATGGATGCCGGTACGCGATCCCTTGCCGGGCCGGCCGCGCGACGCGATCTGGCGCAAGTTCGACATTGGCGACCTGGCGACGCTGATCCTGCTGGAAAGCCGCCTGGTGGGACGCGGCGAAGACCTGACGTTCGACGAGATCTTCATGGCGCCCGAGCCGCAGAAACGGGCTGTGGCCGACGCTCTGCGCGCAAAGGTCAACGATCCCAACCGCACCATGCTGGGCGCGGAGCAGGAGGCGTGGCTGGCCGAGGCGCTGAGGGCGTCCGTGCGCGACGGCAAGAAATGGCAGGTGCTGGGCAACCAGGTGACCATGGCGAAGGTGCGCATGCCTGATCTTCGTCAGGGCCTGCCGCCGGAGAAGTATGCCCGCGTGTCAGAGGGATCGAAGCGCTACTATTCGATGGCGCAGCTTGGGTTCGAATGGAATCTCGACGCATGGAGCGGCTTTCCGGCGGCGCGTGAACGCCTCTACGCATCGGCAAAGGCCGCCAATGCGCGGCTGATCACGCTGACTGGCGACACCCACACGGCCTGGGCCAACGAGCTGCACGACAACAGCGGCGCGCGGCGCGGGGTGGAGTTCGGCTGCACGTCGGTGACCTCGCCCGGCGCAGGCGACAGCATCCAGTTCGAGGAACTGAACTGGATGATGCCGGAGGCCAATGACGAGGTCGTCTATTACGACGCCTTCTCCAAGGGCTTCACCGTGCTGACGCTCAAGGCCGACCAGGTGGAGGCCGACTTCGTGAAAGTCTCCACAGTTCGTACGCGGGAATATTTTGCATCGACCGAGGCGCGTTTTATCGCCCGCACCGACGAGACGGGCGGCATGGGCAACCTGCAGCGCAACATGGGTTCGGGGCCGATTACCGCCGGGTAGCGTAAAAGCGGCGTTCCGGCCTCAGGTAAAACCCTTATTTCGCGGCGTTTCCGTGCGTTTCAACGACGCATGGAAATAGCTCGTTAACGCGCAGTCCCTAGCGTGAGGGCCTACACCAGTACAGCCTTCGCCCTGCAGGGGAATTTGCCCTTGTCCACTCATCCCGAGACGGACGCTTCTGCGCTGCTTGAGCAGCTGAGCGCACTCGGCATAGCTGCGGCGCAGGTGGACGAGGACGGCCGCATGAGCGCCGTCAACGATCTCTTCTTCGATCTGACGGGCGTGGAGCATGGCGCGGTGATCGACCGCGGCTTCGAGGACTTCCTCGATGCGACGGCCGTCGAGCATTCGGTTTATGGCGAGGGTTCCGTCTACCGCTTCATGCATCCGCGCGGCGACCGCTGGCTGCGCCCGCGGCGTTCGCGCGCGCACGGCAATGGCGTCATCGTACTGACGGACGTCACCCACGAGTGGTCGATGCTCGGCAAGCTGGTGGCGGCGATCGATGTGCGCGACCGCCTGATGCGCGATTCCGACATCGGCATGTTCCGCTACGATCCGGACACGCACGCGTTCCACTTCTCCGAAGCGCTTGTCCGCCGGAGCGCTGGAACGGGCGTCAGCGGCGCGACGCATCTTGAGGACATCCTCCACACGCTGCACCCCGACGATGTCGACCGCGAAGCAGCGATCCGCGAGCGCATCACCACGCAGGGCGGGACGGCGACTTGCTCGATGCGCCGGCGCAAGCCGGACGGCGGATGGCGGCACACGTTGGTGCATTTCGTTTCGGGCCGCCGGCTGGCGTCGGGCAAGTACGAGATGTTCGGCCTGTCGCAGAACATCACCGAGCTGATCGACGCACGCGATCAGGCGGCGATCATGCACGATCGTCTTGAGATCGCCATGAGTGCGGCGAGCGCCGGCGTCTACGAGATCGACCTGCGCTCGTCCGAGCGCTGGACCTCGCCGCAATACCAGGCGCTCGCGGGCGCCGAGGCGCTCACGCGCCACTCCATGATGCCGTTCGGCATGTACCACGACGACGACATCGCGGCCGTTCGCGAAAGCTGGGAGCGCTGCCTTCGCTCGCAGGGCGTCGAGTCGATCGATGCGCGGCTCTATCGCCCCAATGGCGGCGAGCAGTGGGTGCGCATCTTCATGCGCGTCCAGCGCAACGAACATGGCGTGCCGGTGCGCGCCGTCGGCCTGATGCTCGACATCCAGCAGCAGAAGCAGCAGGAGCTGGCGCTGATCGAGGCCAAGCACCAGGCGGAAGCGGCGACAGTCGCCAAGTCAAACTTCCTCGCCTCGATGAGTCACGAGATCCGCACGCCGCTCAATGGCGTGCTCGGCATGGCGCAGTCGTTGTCGGCGGACGGGCTGACGGATGTCCAGCGCGAGAAGGTCAACGTCATTCTCGATTCCGGCAAGACGCTGACGGCGCTACTCAACGACGTGCTCGACCTTTCCAAGATCGAGGCGGGCAAGATCGAGATCGCTTGTGTCGACGGCGAGCTGGAAGTGACGTTCGACCGCCTGCGCCAGCTCTTCCTGCAGCGCGCGGTGGAGCGCGGGCTCAACATCGAGCTCGAAATCGGGCCGGAAGTTCCGAAGAAGCTTCACTACGACCCGGTGCGTGTGCGCCAGTGCGTCGGCAACCTCCTGTCGAACGCCATCAAATTCACCGAGCGCGGCACGGTAAAAATGGTTGTTTCGGGCCTCGAGAAAGAGAACGGCGCCTGGCTGATCACTGTTGCGGTGAAGGACACCGGCATCGGGATGAGTCCGACGACGCTGTCCAAGCTGTTCACCACCTTCACGCAGGCGGACGCGACGATTACCCGCCGTTTCGGCGGCTCGGGCCTGGGTCTCGCGATCACGCGGCAGCTTTCGCGTCTGATGGGCGGGGACGTGACGGTTGAAAGCGAGCCAGGCCACGGCTCGACCTTCACATTAACGTTCCTTGCTGAGGCCATCGACGAAGCGCAGCCGACGCCGGATCTGCAGCCACAGGCGCCGGTCGTAGGCGAGGCGCAGATCCGCCGCCTGCGCGGCATCAAGGTGCTGCTGGTCGACGACAATGCGGTGAACCGGCAGGTCGTGAAGCTGTTCACAGCGCAGCTTTCACCGCAGTTCGTCGAGGCGGCCAACGGGCAGGAGGCGCTGGATCGCCTGCACGAGCAACAGTTCGACATCGTGCTTCTCGATGTCCACATGCCGGTGATGGATGGCAAGGAAGCGATTCGCCGGATTCGCGCCAGCGCCGAGCCATGGCGTGAGATCCCGGTAATTGCGCTCACCGCCGATGCGATGAGCGGCGACCGCGAGCGCTATCTTGCGCTTGGCATGACGGACTACGTCTCCAAGCCGCTCGACCAGCGCGAGCTGACTGGCAAGCTGGCGGCGGCCATGACAGGCCGCCCGCTGCTGAGCGACAAGGCAGCGTAAGGCGCATTTTTCTCCCAGTTAAACAGGCCACTCCGGCGTGCGGAACCCGCGCGCCCGCGCTGACGTTGTTTCCGCGGACTGTCTGACGCTCGAAGATGTTCAACACGAGGCAGGCGCCTCGTCCTGCGCGCGCCTGAAAGCGACGCCATGCCGAGCCGGAACCTTATCGCCAAACTCAAGGGCTTCTTTCCTGTCAGCCGAGAGCTGATCGACGATGTCAACCAGCTTGCGAAGGACAAGGTAAGGCTCGACGCCGGAGAGGCGCTGATCCGCGAGGGGGACAAGTACACACACATGTATCTGGTGGATGAGGGCTGGATCCTGCGTGCGCGCTATCTGCCCGGCGGCGGGCGACAGATCGTCAACTTCGCGCTGCCGGGCGACTTCGTTGCCTACAACATGCTGATGTTCGAGCGGTCGGAGTTCGACCTTGTCGCGAAGACAGCGGCGTCGCTGTGGAAGCTGGAGCCCAAGAGCTTCCGCGAAATGATGGCGCGGCATCCAGGGCTCGCAGAGGCGCTGGTCTGGTCTAACGCCCATGAGGAGTCGCTGCTGGCCGAGCGCATCGTCTCTCTGGGTCGCCGTGACGCAACACAGCGTCTGGCGCATGTGCTGTGCGAGATCGTGGCGCGGCTGGAGCTGATCGACAGGCACAAGGGCGATGTGCTGAGCCTGCCGCTGATCCAGGAGGATTTCGGCGACATACTGGGCATCAGCGTCATTCACGTTCTGCGCGTGTTCAAACGGCTGCAGGCGATGGGCGTCGTCGAGTATCGCTCAAAGCGCGTGACCCTGCTCGACGTCGAAAAGCTTCGGCGCATCGCCGGCTTCGAGGGCGAGTATCTCTATTTCTCACAGAGGAAGGACGTGATCCGGCCGAGTGCGAGCTAGGGCTTCAGCACTACGCGGCCGACGATCGAGCCTTCGCGGAGCTGGTCGAGCGTCCTGTTGGCGTCTGCAAGCGGGCGCTTCTCGATCGGGATCGGGGAAATCTTCCCGGCGCGCACCAGCTCCATCATCTCCTTCGTTTCGCCAAGCGGGCCCGTGTAGGAGCCGATGATGGCGAAGGGGCGGCTGGGGAACATCGGGATAGGCGTCGCCATCTTGCCGCCGAACAGGCCGACGATGATGATCGCGCCGCCGCGCCGGATGGCCGCGTTGGCGAAGTTGAACGACGGCGTCGAGCCGACGAAGTCGACGGCATAGGCCGCCCCGCCGTCCGTGTCGGCCTTGAGCTTCTTGGCGGCGTCCGGTTCCTTCGAGTTGTAGACCGCGGCCGCGCCGGCTGCTTTCGCCGCGTCGAGCTTCTTCGGGTCGATGTCGGCGCCGAGGATCTTCGCCTGCGGGAACATCGCCCTGGCGAACTGGAGGCCCATCATGCCGACGCCGCCGAGGCCGACGATGACGATCGCATCGCCCGGTCCGACATCGCGCGCCTTCTTCAGGGCCGAGAAGGCGGTGATGCCGGAGCACATGTAGGTCGCGGCGAGGCCCTCGGGGACGTTGGTGGCGTCGAGCAGGTATTTGGGATGCGGGACGAGGACGTATTCGGCATAGCCGCCGGCGACCTGAATGCCGAGCTGGCGTGGCTTGGAGCAGATGTGCTCCTGGTCGCGCTTGCAGGTCGAGCACTCGCCGCAGCCGATCCACGGGAAGACGACGAAGCGCTGGCCGACCTTGCGGCCTTCGAGCAGGGCCTGCGCGTCGGGACCGGCTGAATGCAGCACGCCTTCGATCTCGTGGCCGAGCGTGTGGGGGAGTTCGCGGCCCTTGCTCCAGTCCTGCTTGTCGCCGTCGCCGAGGTCGACATAGCCGTCATGGAGGTGGACGTCGGAATGGCAGACGCCGGAGTGCGTGATCTTGACGACGACTTCCGTCCCCTTGGGCGCCGGAATGTCAGAGGCCACCTCCTGGAGCGGCTGCCCATAG
>DATBNA010000486.1:0-2362 GCA_036554545.1 Hyphomonadaceae bacterium | reverse complement strand
ATGGGAAGGGTCACCTCGCCGTTCTCATAACGCAGATGCGCGACGACATTGGTCTCGACGAACTTCGCTGGAAGGCCCTGCGCCGTCAGCTGTCCGGTCGCTGCGTCCGACAGGCTTGCGAGAAGCACGCCGAGGTCGGCGCCAAGCTTTTCTTCGATTGATGCTTCGCGGATCGCGCGCAGGTCAGCGAGGCCCATTCCCCAGGCCGACATCACGCCAGCCAGCGGATGCAGGAGGATGCGCGACACGCCGACGGCATCCGCCACCGCGCAGGCATGCTGGCCGCCGGCGCCGCCGAAAGCGCAGAGGACATAGTCACGCGGATCATAGCCGCGCTGGATCGATATCTTCCGGATCGCCGCGGCCATGTGCTGGTTGGCGATGGCGATGAAGCCCTCTGCGGCTTCCTGAGGCGAGATCTTCCTGTGCGTGGTTCGCTCGACCTCGTCGCAGAGTCTGACGAATTTCTCAGCCACGATCTCGCGGTCCAGTCGCTCGTTCGCTTTGGGTCCGAAGATCGCCGGAAAGAACTCCGGCTGCACGCGGCCCAGCAGGACGTTGCAGTCCGTGATCGTCAGCGGTCCGCCGCGGCGATAGCAGGCCGGTCCCGGATCGGCGCCCGCCGAATGCGGTCCGACACGCAGCCGGGCGCCGTCGAAGAAGCACACCGACCCACCGCCCGCCGCCACGGTGTGGATCTGCAGCATCGGCGTCGTCAGGCGGACGCCTGCCACCACCGTGTCGTTGGTGCGCTCAAACGCGCCAGCATAGTGGGAAACATCTGTCGAGGTGCCGCCCATGTCGAAGCCCAGCACCTTGCTGAACCCCGCACGCTTCGCCGCCGCCGCAACCGCCACAACGCCGCCTGCCGGCCCTGACAGCACGGCGTCGCGCCCGCGGAACGCTTTCGCATCGGTCAGGCCGCCATTCGACTGCATGAACAGCAGCCGCGTCGCGGCGTCGAACGCCCCGGCGACGCGCGCGACATAGGCGTTCAGCACGGGCGAAAGATAGGCGTCGGCGACAGTTGTGTCCGTCCGTCCCACATACTTGATCAGGCCGGAGATCTCCGAACTCACCGAAACCTGTGTGAAGCCGATCTCCCGCGCAATCTCTGCGATACGCCGCTCATGCGCCGGATGCGCCCAACCATGCAGGCAGGCAATGGCGCAGGATCGCACGCCGCCTGCATGGGCGCGCTGCAGTTCCGCTCGCGCGTGCGCCTCATCGAGCGGGACAAGCACCTCACCTTCAGCCGTTACCCGTTCCCTTGCTTCGATCACCTGCGAATGGAGCAGGTCTGGCTTCACGATATGCCGCGCGAAGATATCGGGCCGCGCCTGAGATCCGATCTCCAGCGCATCGGCAAATCCCGCTGTGACGACCAGCACGACCTTCGCGCCCCTGCGCTCCAGCAGTGCATTGGTCGCAACCGTCGTTCCCATCTTGATGGCGGCGATGTCGGCTGTCCCGGCGCCGTTCTCCCGCAGGATGGAAGTGATTGCTTCCACCGCAGCATCAGCGTACCGCCCAGGAGCTTCCGACAGGAGCTTGCGCACGATCTCCTGGCCGGCAGGCGCGCGGGCCACGACGTCGGTAAAGGTTCCGCCCCGGTCAATCCAGAAATGCCAGCCTGCCATCCCGGGACATTCGCGCGTGCAGCACGCGCCATCAACCCGACATTGCCAAGCAGAATCGCTGCGCTAGGCTCTGACAACGGAAAACAGATTCCAGGGGGGCGGAATGACTGCGGTTACGAGACCATCAGGAATTGACCTCGGCGCGGTCGTGAACCGGACATTCGGTGCGATCGCCGCGAACTTCGCTACGTTTATTACCCTTGCCTTGCTATTGGCCGCGATACCGACCGTGCTGATTACCGCGGCGTACACCTTTCTGCTATTGCAGCCCGCCGTACTAAGCGCAGATCCAAATGATCCGTTGGCCGCGATGGGGCCCTTGCTCCTTGGCTCTTACGGCATGGCCTTTCTGTCCATGATTCCAGCCAGCGTCCTCACCGGAGCACTGACGCAGGCCGCTCTGGTGCACTTCAACGGCGGCAGGGCGAGCTTTGGCGAGTGCCTGTCAACGGGGCTGCGATTCATGCTGCCTCTGGTCGGCCTTGGCATCGCAACAGCTTTCGGTCTGTTTCTGTGGGCGCTTCTCCTGATCATTCCCATGATCCTTGCCATGACGCGTTGGGCGGTTGCGCCCGCTGCGCTCGTCGCGGAGCGGACCGGCGTGTTCGAGGCATTTGGGCGATCGATAGAGCTGACGCGGGACAATCGCTGGGCAATATTCTTCCTCGTGTTGATCTATGTCGTGATCAGCTCGCTGATTTCCGCTGGTGTGAGTTACATCG